>JAAFHE010000522.1:0-1358 GCA_013298265.1 Lysobacterales bacterium
GTCGCGCTGCTGTGGTTGGTTCCGGATCGTCGCATCGAGCGCAAGCTCGTGCACACGGAAGCCGAATCCCTCGCTCAACCGGACACGCTAAGGCGCTTGCCGTAGCGGCCTGGGCAGCTCGAACGCTAGAGCGCACGAAGTAGCAATTGAATCATGCGAATCGAAATCGACGATCTCTCCCGTGCGGCGATCCACGAACTCCTCAGCGAGCACTTGGCGAACATGTACGAGTTGAGTCCGCCAGAGCAGGTCTTTGCACTGGATCTATCGGAACTGAAGTCTCCGGACATCACGTTCTGGACTGTCTGGGACAACGATCTGTTGCTTGGATGTGGTGCGCTGAAGGAGCTGACCTCCACGCACGGCGAGATCAAGTCCATGCGCACGCCCGCAAAGCTCCGCGGCCGAGGCGCTGGCCGTGCAGTACTGAACCGAATCATCGAGACTGCGATACAACGCAGGTATAGCTTGCTCAGCCTGGAAACTGGCACGCATCCCGCGTTCTTGGCGGCGCAGCAGCTATACAGGAGCGCAGGCTTTCGGGCCTCAGGTCCATTCGCCAGCTACAAGGAAGGCCCGCACAGTTTGTTTATGGAACTTCTGCTGTCCGAGAGTGCGGTCTGAGCCTTCCATCGAGGAGATTCCCAAGAGGCTGCGCCTTTTGTGCGACTCTCATCTCAGACGTCAGGCCTCGTCGGAGCTCCGAGCAGTGGTTCCAACCGCCGGATGCGGACCCCCGCATATCCGTTGGTGTGGGACGAGTCCTCGGGCGCGCGGTTTCTCCGATGCACCTATCCCGATTTCCAGCTAGGGTTCGGCCCACGCCATTGCGCATCAACCTCCTCGAAGTCCAGACTCCGGACTTTCTTCCTGCATTGAAATTCACCAGCGCCCGTGAACGCACAACCGTCAGGCTTCTGGGTCAACTGGCTCCTCGCCGTCGCGGCAGGTGTCGTAGTCTTCGGACTCGTGCTTGTTGTGGCACCGTCCATCGCGAGAGAAGGCTTCTCATTGCTTGTCTACGCTTCTGCCGATCGCATTGACTCCTTCGATCAAGAAGCAGTGAGGTACATCGCTTTGTCACATGCCGTGATCGGCGGCGTCATGGTTGGCTGGGGAGTAGCGCTCTTCTATGTCATAAAGTCGCTTTTTGCTCGCGGGGAACGCATCGCCTGGAATCTTGTTGCCCTGTCTGTAGGCGCCTGGTTTGTGCCGGACACCTCGTACTCCCTGCTTGCTGGCTACTGGCAGAACGCGATGCTGAACACCGCCTTCCTGGCGCTTTTTGCATTACCCCTGTGGGCTACGCGTGGCGTGCGGCGCAATCGCGCCTGACCTTTCGCTCAAGCGGTGCACAC
>JAAFHE010000522.1:1368-3750 GCA_013298265.1 Lysobacterales bacterium
TGGCGCGTGGCAGTGCGGCGCGAGGTGTTGAGCAGGAGCGTCGCGAGTTGAGCGCGCTGCCCGGCGTCCGACAGGCACAGACGTACTCCGGTCCGCTCACTCGAAGGTGCTGGTGAACAGGCGGTCGGCAAGCGGGCAGCCTGCGTTGTAGTCAGTCTGATACCTCGCCAGATCGGCAGTCGTGATCGTCGGTAGCCCGTTGGCCGACAGTGAATGATCGTAGTTGGCGCGCACGCTGCCCGCGTTGTACGCCGTCGTGAATTCGGCGAGATCGTTCGCGTCGAGAAGGTGATCTGCGTTGAAGTCGGCGCGGCAGAACCCAGTGGGGGTCGAGGTGGCATCGTCCGGCTGCGCCGCATGGTCGCGTTCGTCGCGGTCGAAGTAACCGTCGCCGTCACGATCCACGCCCATGCGGTAGTGCGTGCTGCTGGGCACCACGGTGAAGGTCACCGGCTCGGCAGCGGTGGCGGCGGTGCGTAGCGCGGTCGGTGTTGTCGGCGAGTTCTCGCGATCGGTCAGCATCACGGCCTGGGTCGCATACACGTAGCCGCGGGTTGCGCTGTGCGCGACCAGTCCGACTTGTCCGGCATCGGCCTGGGCGAGATAGATGTCCAATCGTGCGATCAGCGTGGGATCGGCGTTGTTCGCGCCGTTGAAGCTGATCTGCCTGCCGACCGTGGCGAAGGTTTCCGTGTCGAAGGTCAGCATGAAGGCCTCGACGTCGCGGCGTGCCTGGGCGGCCGTTGCCGGCGGCCCGAAGTTGAAGCCGACCTGCAGCAGCGCGCTGAGCGAGTCGAACTCGGAATCGCTGTTGAAACCGAAGCCGCGCAGATTGGTCTGGCTGGCCTTGGACCAGCCGACCTTGTCCCACAGTCCACGCAGCTGCACGGGCTTCATCGGCTGTGGGGCCAATGGCAATTGTGGATTGTCGACAATATTTCTCGTGCCCAGTGGCAGCGTATGGCAGACCGTGCAGGGGCCGCCGCCGAGCGCAGGCTGGTTCTGGAATATGTTCCTTCCGTTGGCCGGGTTGCCGTTGCCCCCGGTGACGGCGAGACTGGCCGGCAGGCTGCCGTCCGCGGCGCGATTCGGATTTGGCGGATAGGCGACCAGTGCGAGGAAATTCTCCAGCTTGCTCATGTCCGCAGCGCTTGGCTCGCTGTCGCGGCCTTGCAGGCCGACAAACGCGGGCGAGAACGCTGACACGTTTTCCTTGTCGCCGCGCCAGTGCATGGCGCCGGCGCCGGCGTTGACGATGCCCTGCAGGCTCTGGGTCAGCATCGGCCCCTTCATCGGATGCCATACGCCGCAGCTCTGCGCCGGCAGGCAGGGCAGGTTGACGGCTTTGAGCGTTCCCTGGGGATTGCCCAGATCCCAGGCCAGGAAGTCCGACTTTGCGTCGACGTGGCAACTGGCGCAGGCGATCTGGCCCAGGCCGCTGTTTGCGTGCGTGTCGTACAGCAGCGGCCTGCCCTGCTTGATCGCTTCGGGTGTGGGATCGAAGAACGCGGTGCGGCCGAGTTCACCCTGTGCGGCCGTGTCGATGCGCGAGATCGTTGCATCGAAGCGATTGAGCACGTACAGGCGCGAACCACTGGCGTTCAAGGCGAGGCCGGTCGGGCCCTGGCCGACATCGATGCGCGCGGAGCGTGCGCCCGAGGCATCGGTCACGATGACGTTGTTCGAGCCCATGCCGGAAACGAAGGCACGCCCGTCAGCCGGGTGCCAGACGATGCCGCGCGGGTCGCCGAGCGACTGCTCGCGAACATTCGGCGGCACGCTGCGCAGGGCGTAGTCCAGATGCGGATTGAGATCGGCGATCTGGGTCAGTGCAACGTTGGCCGGATCGAACGAGCCGATCTGTACGCGCAGGAAAATGCTCTGCGCCTTGGGCTCGAAGCGTATCTGGTTGAGTGCCTCGGTGCCGACGGCGGCGACGCGGCCGTCAGGCTTCACGCCGAGCGCCATCACGGTCGTCATCAGGCGGTCAGCGTAGTTCACCGCGAGGCTGCCCGTGTTGATGACGGCAACGTCGTGGTCGAGCACGTTCCAGCCAACCAGGTTCGACCAGTTGCGGTTGTTGCCGTCCAGCCACTGGCCGGCCGCGCTACGGCGAACGATCTGGGCGACGCGCGGGGCCGCGCCATTGGCAGCGAGCTGTGGTGGATCGAAGGTGGCGCCACTGTTCGGCGGCGGGTTCTGTCCGGCATAGGGTCCGGCGGGATTGGACACGGTGGGAATGTCCACAATGCTGCTGGCGTTGCCGGATTCGAAGAACGCGACGTAGACCTGACTGCCGTCCGGCGACAGCGCCAGCGCACGCGGGCGGCGTCCCTGCAATGCCACGACAGTCGGCGCGGCATTGAGGTCGGCCGGGTCGTA
>JAAFHE010000525.1 GCA_013298265.1 Lysobacterales bacterium
TATCAGTTGGCCGACTCGACGTTTACCTTCACGTTTCCAAACGTTGGCGGACCAGGGGTTCCACAGGTCGCTCTTCCACGACTTGTGCCATCAATGCTTTTCAACAGCAGTGGGCATACTCATTGGGATTCGAACTTCATGTTCAGTCCTAAGGATTGGGAAGTGGTTTACGGAAAAACTGTCAATTTACCACCAAGGACGTTATATGTTGCGACTGGTGATGGCCGGCTGCGTGTCGCTGATCCGGCATATGCAAGGTCCCTGGCACGGCGGCAGGGAGCTCAGGTTATTGCTCCGCGAAACAACTTCCCTGGGGCGATTGTTCCCGGCGTTAGTATTAAAACTACCTATCCATAATACCTTATGTATAAAAATATTATTTTTTTTGGAATTTCTGTCGCACTCTTCAGCGGATGCGCAACGACCGATCGTGGGTCCGTGTCGCAATGGAATGTAGCTCAAGATCTGGCCTATCGAACGACGTTCTGTGTCCGGGGCAACCTTCCCATGGAGATTCAGTTTGTTCTGGACAATAACCCACCGAAACTGTATGGCCCGACGTTGTCGGACGATGCGCTAGATAATTTGGTGAGTAAAATTGAAGTGAGAGTTCGGTCGCTTCTTAAGAAAGCGGGGGAATCTGCATGGCGCGAGGCCCGAAGTATTCCGCTGGAAAGTCCGGCATTCTCGGAACGTCTAGAAAACGAAATTTCGATCTACTTGATTACCAACGCAGCTAAAGAATTACAGTTGGAATTCTGCGGGGACAAGACTGTCATCGGACATGACATCGATACCACTCTTTTGGCCTACCTGGGGCGATCCATAGACCTCGGGCCGAATAAGCGACCCGAGTGGCTCGAAAAAATGCCGAAAGGAAAGGAGCGCGGAATGAGCATGATTCTGTGCTTGGTGGCACTGCGCCTCGCCGGTTCCGATGTAAGCACGGACGCGCTGCTAGAAAGCTTTGACCGATAGCTTTCCGCAGCGCGAGATTTTCAGTAGCAGAAAATTGCTCTCGCTGCTAAGGGCGCGGTGCCACTTCCGACGTGGCTAGTTGTCAGGCTCGAAGCAACGCGAAGTAGCATCGCTACGACCGACGACGGCTATTTCGTGCTTGGGACGGAAAAATCGTTGCCAGCTGGCAACCTGAAGTCGCAACAGCGCGGCAGCATTGTGGAGACCTACACCTACGACGCGCGCCAGCGTCTGACCGGCATGACGCTGTCGAGCGGCGGCGTCAGCTTCCAGTAACGGGGGCATGTTAACTTGGTGATCTTGTGTAGGAAGTTAATCTGGCCCTAATGTCACTCTGGTCGACGAGTGGGCCTACGACCCGGCCAATGGCGCAGTCCAGCTCGATACCGTGCTGCGCAAGCGCGGCACAACCGCGGGCAATGCCGCGTAGGTCTGGAAGGAAGCCTACGGCTATGAGGCGACGACGCGGCGGCCCTCGACGATCACGAGCACGCCCTCCGTGCCAAGCTCCCCTGAGACAGCAGGTGCTCTGAAATATCTGTAGCTTTCTCATCAGCAGGGCGGTAGGAGAGAGGTTATGCCAATGCCGTCCACGCCCCCGCTTGATGCTTCCGAAGTCGTTGCTGATCCGTCGCTGGATCGACGCCGCCGCCGTTCATTTACTGGCGAGTTCAAGCGGCGAATCCTCGCGCAGGCCGAGTCGTGCGTTGGTCACGGCGAACTGGCCGCGCTGTTACGTCGTGAAGGTTTATACAGTTCACACCTGTCGCAGTGGCGCGCGCAGGTGGCGGCCGGCGAGGTGATGGCGCTGACGCCCAAGGTGGCTGGCCGTAAGCCCAAGACCGACGCCAAGGATCGCCGCATCGTCGAGCTGGAACGCGCCAACGCCAAGCTCGCGTACCGGCTCGATATCTCCGAGCGGTTGGTCGCACTCCAAAAAAAAGCGCAGGAACTGATGGCGGCAATCGCCGCCCAGGAATCGACGTCATGAGCGCGCTCATCGCTGCACGCGATCCAGTGGTGCCCGTGTCGGCCGCTTGTGCGGCGCTGGGCGCGTCACGAGCGAGCCTGTACCGCCAGCGACACCCGAAGATCATCTCGCCAACCCAGCCGCGTGCAACGCCTGCACGCGCCTTGAGCACCATCGAGCGTGTCAACGTGATGTCCGTGCTGCACACGCCACGCTTCATCGATCAGCCGCCTCGCGAAGTGTACGGAACCCTGCTCGCCGAAGGCACCTACCATTGCTCCGTGCGCACCATGTATCGCTTGCTGAGTGCTTCCCGTGAGAGCCGGGAGCGCCGCGATCAGCGAGCCCCGACGCGCCACCCCGTGCCACACCTGATCGCTACCGCACCCGACCAGGTCTGGACCTGGGATATCACCAAGCTGGCAACGACCACGATCGGCGTGTTCCTCAACCTGTATCTGATCCTCGACCTGTACAGCCGCTACATCGTCGGCTGGATGATCGCGCGTCGCGAAAACAGTGCTCTCGCACAGCATCTGATCGCTCGCACTATCCAGCGTCTGCAGATTGATGCGGGACAGCTAACCCTGCACAACGATCGGGGCGCGCCCATGACTGCACACAGCTTCGATGCGCTGCTGACGACACTGGGTATCGAAGCCTCGCGCAGTCGCCCCCGCGTCAGCAACGACAACCCCTACAGCGAGAGCGGCTTCAAGACGCTCAAGTACCAACCCGACTATCCCGGTCGCTTCAACGACCCCGTGCACGCACGAACCTGGACCCGGCGTTTCGTGCTCTGGTACCACGACCAGCATCGCCATGAAGGGCTCAACGGCTTTACCCCCGGCGAGGTGTACACCGGTCGCCACGTCGAACTCGCCGCTGTCCGCCAGATCACACTCGACGACGCCTACGCCAAGCACCCGACTCGCTGGATCAACAGGCCACCGAAAATCCCGATGCCACCGACAAGCGTCGCGATCAATCCCATTCCGCTCGTAACCTGCTCAGCTTCCAAACCGCTCGAAAATGAGATCGTTCCCGCTGAGTCGTTCCTCACCTTGCGCGCCCGCCAACACCGCACCATCGCTACATAGGTTTCCAACAAACACTGTCTCAAGTGGCTTGACACGTTCCGCACGCTCGACGGCGAGGCGAGCCCGTGGACCAGCAGTGTGAGCTACGACAGCAACGGCCGCGAAGCCACGCGCAGCTTTCCCAGCGGCCTCGTCGTGCGCACCGACTACACGAGCTACGGCCAGATGCGCCAGCTCAGCAACCCCACATCGAACGCGGTTTACTGGACCGCGACGGCCGCCGATGCCTGGGGCAAGGTGACCGCCGAAACCTTCGGCAACGGTCTGACAGGTTCTCACGTCTGGGCCGCAAGCACCGGACAGGCCAAACAACTGCAGTGGAAGAGTGGCGCGACGACGGTCGAGCGCTTCGACTACGATTACGATCCGCTGGGCAATCTGAAGTCGCAGCAGCGTGGTGGCATCGTGGAAAGTTATGCCTACGACGCCCGTCAGCGTCTGATGGGCACGACGCTGTCGAGTGGCGGCGGCGTCAGCTTCGGCTATTCGGCCTCCGGCAATCTACTGCGCAAGACCGATTTCAGCGCCGGTGGCAACGCCTACAGCTACGGCGGCAACGGCTGCGGCCCGCACGGCGCGAGCAGCGTCGTGATGCCGCTGGGCAATACGGTGACCTATGCCTGCGATGCCAACGGCAACGTGATCGGCGGCAGTGCATTGACCGCGACCTTCGACGCCGAGAACC
>JAAFHE010000527.1 GCA_013298265.1 Lysobacterales bacterium
CAGGCAGGCGGCAGGCGTACACGGTGCGGCGGTGCGCCGTGGTGCCTGCGTCAGCCGAACGCGGCGCCGCCGCTGCGCACGCGGAACCGCATCAGGCAACCTCGCCGGCAGCTACTCCAGTCCGTACTGAAAGATGACGTCGGGATTGTAGATTACGGTGTTCCCGTTGCTGGCGGCCCCGCCTTCCTGAGCAATGAGCACACCGCGTACCGTCTGCGAGGCGCTGACGGGAGCGACGCGGAATACGCCAGAGGAGAGCCACGGAACCACGATCTGCTGATCGAACGCGATGTCGAGGAAGGTGCCGGCGAGCGTAGACCAGCTCAGGTTGTATCCGCTGCCGGGGCCAACCTGGGCGGGTTGAGCCGAAGTCGTCAAGACCGGGTTCGCTCCGGCCGCCAGTGTTGCCGTCCGCTGTAGCGCGCCCGCCTGCAGTGTATGGATCCCTGGCGTCGCCGGCAGCAGCACGGTATTGCCCGATAGCACGCTACCGTTGAGCGTCGCGCTCGCGCCGCTCCAGGCGGCTGCAACGTAGGCCAGCGGTCCCGCCGGATCGCCGGCGGCACCGGTCGCGAGCTTGATCGGCATGGCGAGCAGTGTGGCAACGACGGGCGGCGAACCCGGCACGATGTTGGCGACGGGCGCCTTGGAAACGCCGTGGAGAACCAGTCCGTTCATCTGAGCGACGCTCGACGCGCCCGGCGCTTGCGACGTCGAGTAGGTGCCCGCGCCGCCCGGAAAAATCTGGTTGTTCGAATACTGGATTACGTTGACCGGGCCCATCCCGGGGTCGTAGTCGAGCAACGTCGTTGCGCCGGTGTTGTTGCTGATCACCGAGTTGCGTATGACGCCGCTGACATTCACGGCCGGAATCGCACCGTTGGCGCCCTCCGGAGCCGAATAGATCGCCGTCCCACCCCAGATCGTACTGCCGTTCAATCCGCTTTCCACGATCTGGCTGTCGTCGATGTTGAGCTCAGAGCCCTGCACCAGAATGGCGCCGCCGACGAAGCCGGCGCGCGATTTCGCGATCGTCGTGCGCAGCAGGTTCGTCACCGAGTAGTTGAAGCTGGCGAGTGCACCACCGGTACCGGCGCTGCCGCTGACCTGCTGCGCCTCGTTACCGATGAACAGCGAATCACGAACGTTCAGCCTCGTCATGAACGAGATGATCGCTCCGCCGATACTGCCGCCATTGTTGTCGCGCACGACGCAGTCAGCGAAAACACTCGTCGCGATGTCAACGACGGCACGGTTGCCGTCGATCGTGCCCATCTGCGGAATTCCGTTGGCGCCGAACGCTCGCGAGCCGTCACCGGCGACGTAGAGACAGCCACCGAAGCGTCCGTTGGTCGTCTGCGCGCCGCTGCGTCCCTGCACGAGCGTGTCGCGCATCAGCAACGTCGAACTTGAGCGGTTGACCGGATCGGCGGCTTGCTGGTCCTGGGAGACGAGAAAGATCGCCCCGCCTGAAGCCTCGCCCAGATGGCTAGTTCCGGTGGCCGCGTTACCCTGAAACGTGCCGTTGTAAACCTCCAGCGCCGAGCGGTAGACCGCAATCGCGCCGCCCTGTGTGGAGACATTGTCAAAAAAGCGCGTGTTGTGCAGTACACCGCGCGCGTAGTCCTCGAGCTGCAAGCCACCGCCTTGCGTTGTTGTGTCGCTGCTCGTACCTGGGTCGCGTCGCGCGACGTTGCCGACGAAAGTCGTGTTCGCGATGAGGATGTCGCTCGATGGGCTCGGCGATGCGGACCAGCTGCCGTAAGCGTATATCGCGCCGCCGGAGAAACCTGTCTGGTTATTCTCCAGTCGCGAGTTGGTCATGCGCAGCGTGGAGTCGAGCACGAACATCGCGCCGCCCACGGAGTTGGGGGAGTGCCCTGGGAGATTCGAGCGATTGTTGAGGAATCGCGAGTTATGGATGACGGCATACGCTCCGTTGCCGATACCGAGTGCGCCGCCTTGCAGCCGTGCGTTGTTGCCGCTGAATGTCGCATCGATGAAAAACACGCGGGCTGACTGGGCAAGAACGGCGCCACCCCCGCCGCCGGCGGAAGCGGCGCTGTTGTTCTCGAAACTGCAGCCGACGAATGTGGCGTCGGACTCGATCAGGGTGACCGCGCCGGCAATGTTGTTGGTCGCCGACCGGCCATTCGCAAAACGCAGGCGTTCGAACACGACCGGGCGGCCGTTTGGGCGCGAGGCGTTGGTGAAGCGCAGGATCTCCGTGGTGTTGGCGCCGCTTAACGTGACACTGGCACCGGTAGCTGCGCGGATCGTGAAGCGCTTGGTCTGGTTTTCTATGCGGAATCCGCCGGCGGGTGCGTTGTAAGTGCCGTTCGCGATTTCAATGACGCCGCCGTCGGTAACGGAGGCTATCGCCTGCTGCAGCGTGCCTTGAGAAGGGACGAGTACCAGCGACTGCGCCAAAGCGATCGCCGGAAGCAAGCAGGCCAGCGGACTCGACAGCAGCAGAAACAGCAGAAGTTTTCCACTCGACTTCACGACAGCACCTTCCTGCACTGGATGGGCGCGACCGTCTCCGTTCTGAAGACGTGCTCAATCGACTATCGGTCCGTAGTGTCGCAAACGCAAGTTTCATTCGACGTAAAAATCAGTGTCGGGTGGGGGGCCGCGTATATGCCCGGCAAACTTATGCGAGACCGAATGTGTTCAGCGCATCAGCGAACCGGTGGACGCCGGCGAATCGTTCAGTGTCGAAGGATTCTGCCCAGATTGCCGGCCCGCCGCTCCAGGGGCGATCAGGGCGGCAGTCCGCGGCGGACAAGTGATGCACTTGTCACAGTACGTTTTGCGGCGAGATCGAACGGCGGCCGGGGCGGTGGATAATGTTGCGGTTCGGGGACTCCGGAAGGCCGTCGCTTCCGCAGTGCTGGCAGCTCTTGCACAATCGGCAGCAGAGACGGGCTTCAGCCCGAGCGTAGATTGGGTCGCATTGCCAGCCGGCGAAAGAACGCGTTACCGAGCACGATGTTAAGATTTCGCAATGCTCGTATGGTCTGGTCACGACGATTCAATCGGTATCACTCTACTGGGAGGATAGAAGCTATGAAACTCATTCTTGGGGTCGCGATAGGCGCGGCGCTGATCGGCGTGTCGCCGTTGGCGAGCGCGATCAACGATCTGGAAGCCAACGCGAGTACTCCGTTTACCTTTGCCAATCCCGGCGCCCGTAGCCTTGGGATGGGTGGCGCTTTCATCGGCCTGGCCGACGATGCAACCGCGGCCTACAGCAATCCTGCCGGCCTGACCCAATTGCGCCAGGTCGAGATCGCGGTAGAAGGCCGCCGCACGGATTTCAGCACTCCCTATGTCGACGGGGGCAATCTGACCACGGCGCCGTTCAGTACAGCCAATTTGAACATATTGGAAGATGATAGTAGTACCAATAATCTTTCCTTCCTCTCGGTCGTCATTCCCGCCAACCGCTGGTCGTTCGCGTTCTATCGCCACGAGCCGGCCAATTTTTCCAGCGACTTCCGCACCAGCCGCGCGATCCGCGTCGACGGCGCGCAGGTATTCGCGACCGAATCGGCGATTGATCTGAAAATCGTCAATTGGGGTGCTGCCGCGGCTGTCAACGTCAGCGATCGCGTTTCGCTAGGTTTCGGGTTGTCGCGCTATGATTTCAACCTGCATAGCAATACCGGGCGCTATTTCGAGGAGCGGCCGCTGCGACTGCAGACCGCCACCCAGGACGGCGAT
>JAAFHE010000528.1 GCA_013298265.1 Lysobacterales bacterium
ATGTAGAGCAAATCCCAAGCTGCGTTTTGAAGTCCCTCCTTCACGAACGCCGCGTTGGTCGAGTTCACCCGCTTGATCATTCTTGGCGGCCGCCGCGGCGACAGGAATATCAAAGCGAACGTCGTGGCCGTCGCGGAAAAGAACGCGTCGGTGCGCGACCACGTTAGAAAGGCTGCAGCCTTTTCGAATGCGCTCGCGTCCTGCCGGTCGAGCGACGCGACCTTCAGGAGCGCGTAGTACGCTGCGAGCCACGTTCGGGTTTCTGCAGCGAAGTCCGGTTGCCGTGCGGGCGGCATGCCTGCTGGCAGTCTGCCAATGGCCTCGGCGATCGCCTCCGCCGGCAACCGCTGCGTCCTTCCGAGCGCGACGTCGCAATAGGCCTGAGGGCTCACGTGGTCGGCGATCCGCAGCAAACGGAGCTGCTCCACCGCGTTATCATGACCACCGTGGGCCGCCTTCTCGTGAAGGGGAATGTTCGGTTCCACGCGGAACGATGCAGCGATCAGGAAGCACATCACCGCGGCCGCGAGTCGATCCACCCGCGCCGACTCAGCATTCTCGGAAATCGCCCCACCGGATGCGAATGCAGTACCCCGGGTCAGGATGTTGTTGTCCAACAGGGCGTAGAGCGTTGCACCGCCCGCAGCGGCGTTGTGTAAATAAAGAGGAAGTGAATACACGTCCTCGATGTTGCTGGGCGGTGAAACAAGCGGATCTGCCTCCCGAAGCATCTGCTCAATCGCGGCCACGTCATCCACCGGCAACGGAGTTTCCACGACCACAACGTTCATGCCGCTTCCCTCTGGTAGCACCGCGCCAGAATACTCGCCTCAAGAAGCACTTGCTCCGCGCACGCGCCGCAACGCGGCGGGGTCTGGGGCCAACGCCCCAGCGCACGCGGCCCCATGAGGGGCCGCCCGAAAACCCTGAAGGGGTTTTCATAAGTGCGCTCTTGCCCGGGCTTCAGCTCCGCTCCGATTGGCGTTTTGAGGCCTGCGCCGCTGAACCGTACGAGCCCGCTTGAGCCCACCGTACGCGGCGTGCACGCGCGTCGGTTTGCTGAGCCTGCAGCACCGGGTGAATTCTTTCTCCTCGCGCGCCCATTCGGCGGCGCAATGGCGGACGCTGAAAAACCCACGAACTTCATCTACACCGATTCGGTACCGCGTGCTTTAACCAAGGGCAGTTTCCACTGGACGCGGAATCATCGAATGCCGAAGACATTGCCCATTTCCCGCAAGCTGCGCCGCGCGGTCGAAGAGCTTGCCCTGGCCCTCCACTTTTTTCCAAAAGCATCGGCGGAGCGCGGCCGGAAACACGCCTACTTGGAGAGAGTGAGGTACACCCGTCCCGGTGTTATGGCCGGGCTCCGCGACAAGGCCCAGTGCACCGCAACGCTCATCACCCGACAGCTGGGCGACGGCCCGAGTCCACCTCCTGCTTGGCAGCTGGTACGCCCAAACGAACCGAAGGCGGATGCGCCGAGAGAGAACGGCGATTCAGGGCGGAGAAGGTCTCGCGGCAGCCCAGTCGGTGCTGGAGCGCGCCTTCGCCCGCGGAGGCGCCCGTGAGCGAATTCATGCATGACGATCAGCTGTATCGGGCTGCACAGCGGGCCGCGCAGCGCGAAGCCAAGTCGCTCCTCAAAGCCTTGCGGCGCGCGCACGCGGAAAAAGAGAAAGCCCGGCGCCGGCACGCCCGACGCAGAACGGAATTGGGCGAGGCGGTGCTGAAAGCGGGTTGCGGCGACTGGCCGACGCTGGAAGTTCTCGGTGCCTTGCTCGATGCAGTGGAGCGGTACGGCCATTCGCCAACGCAACGGCTGGCACTGCGCCAACGCGCGGAAGTGTTCGTTCAGACCAGTAAGGGAGGCCTGCTCGCTCCCGCAGCTCGTCCCGACACCGCTGCAACCGCCAGCCTCGCGGCGGCGATGTTTGGGCCGTCGGCGTAGCTCTGCAAAAATGCGATGGGCCGGACAACCGGCCCGTCGCGGTCGCAGCACCCAAAGATTTCGGAGACCGCACCGCGGATCGGATCGTGCAGCGTCTGCGAAACGGTTGCGAACGGCAAACGTCACCCGCGGCCTCCCGCCAACGCGCTCGATGGCGTACCCGCCCCTGCGTCCACCCCAAGTCTTCTGCACTTCTCTCCACAAACGCTTCGTGCTCGGCCGAATCGGAACGGCGCCGGCCAAAAACCAACATCCGGATCGCGCGGTGACGTTCGCGTGCAACAGCCACGTCCAGAGCTGTGCGTCCGGACGCGTCACGTGCGTCCACCGCCGCCGCCGCGTCGCGTTCGTCGTGGACGCGCGCGCCTGCACGGTAAGCGGCTGCCGAGGGCGCTGACTGGCCCTTCAAACCAGTGGGACTTTCCGAGTCGGGTGGTCGATGGCGGCAGCCAAGGCAGTACGGCTTTTCTCTCAACAGCACGGCACGCACACAGGTCCGCAACGGCACCCAGAGGCGATTCGCAGCCGGCACTGCGCCAAAAACCCAGCCGGCGGGTTGCACCCCGCCTCCCTTCGGCGGATCGGTGCCGGCTGACGATTGGCTCCCCGGGCATGGATCCGACCGGCGGCAGACACCCTGCGGAGCGTGGGCGTCGCCTGGGCTGCAACTGGAAGCGGATTCCAGCCCGGGTCACGTGGTAGAAATACACCTGTTCCTGCCGCTTTTTTCCTATTTAGCAACCACATGGGTCGGTGATGACGAAGAGCGAAAAAAAAGCGCGCGCGATGAAGAAGCTCAAGCACCAAAACGCGAGCTACCGCAACGAGCATGGGAAAATCGTTGGGATCAGCGTTGTGGCGCTGAACACGAAAGACGGCAGAAAAGCAGCTTTGGCGTTCACCTTCTTCGAACCGACCACCAAAGAACACCTCTACGTCAAACCGGGGAAATACTGCCTGTATTTCGCGCGCGCGCCTCTGTCGAGAGGGCCGGAAGACATTCCCGAACGAGCGGAATCGACGGACAAGAACCACGAGCACTGGATTGAAAAATACTACGAGAAGCTGAGCGGTGAAACGCTCGCAGGAAAGGAACTAACGACACGGCCGAAAACGTTGGAGGTGTATACCTACAAGGTGGACATCTACGGCTTCGTAGACAAGAACAGCGAGCACGCCATCGCGCGCGTCTCTCTGGAAAACTACGACTGGGGCAAAGAAGTATCCCGCGTCATCGATGGCAGGCACGGCGTCCGGCACGACCTGTTTGGCATGGACGTGGGCCTTCAGATGCTCCGCGCGACGCCGCAGGTGGCGTTTGAGATGGTCAACACCTCGACGCCGAGCACCGTCACGTTGCAGCGGCTGATTCATTTGACCAAGCTGGTACCCTTGATTGTGATCATCGTGCCCGTGAACGGTGAGGCGTCCAGACACTACGGAGGCATCACCGTCGAAAACGGAACGGCCAGAGTTCGTTGCACCGCCTACATCGCCCAGGGGATGGTGTACTTCAACAGCGTTCCCTATCTGATCACGACGGAGGCGGAGCTGAGGGCGCGTGGGAACTCGCTGAAGCCGCCCATGTTTGGATGAACTCTTCGATCCAATCGGCGCCCCAGGAGTAGGCGCTGCGGCCCAGTGGGTTCAAGGCGTTCGTCGCGTTCAGAAGGAGTTCCCGCGCGTCGATGCGCCGAAAACACGACACGGTCATGTCGCCGAACCGGGCGATGAATTGCGCCACGTCGGCGGCCTTTCATCGCCCG
>JAAFHE010000529.1 GCA_013298265.1 Lysobacterales bacterium
CAGCACCTCAACGACCACACCGCTTCGCTGTGCCGCGAGTTCCCGCGCCACTATGCCGGCATCGGCACGGTGCCGCTGCAGTCGCCGACGCTCGCGATCCAGGAGATGCAGCGCTGTGTGGAGCAGCTAGGCCTGTGCGGCGTGCAGATCGGATCACATGTGGAAAACTGGAATCTCGACGCACCCGAGCTGTTCCCGTTCTTCGAGGCCGCCGCCGACCTCGGCGCGGCGATCCTCGTGCATCCCTGGGACATGATGGGCCGCGAGTCGATGCCGAAGTACTGGCTGCCCTGGCTGGTCGGCATGCCGGCCGAGCAGTCGCGCGCAGCCTGCTGCCTGATCCTCGGCGGCGTGCTCGAGCGCCTGCCCGAACTGCGTGTCTGCCTGGCCCATGGCGGCGGGTCGTTCCCGTATACCATCGGCCGCATCGAGCACGGATTCCGCATGCGCCCGGACCTCGTCGCGACCGACAACGCGCGCAGCCCGCGCGAATACTTCGAGCGCCTGTTCTTCGACTCCTGCGTGCACGACCCGCAGGCGCTGCGCTATCTCGTCGACGTGGCCGGCATCGACCGTGTCATGCTCGGCACCGACTATCCGTTCCCGCTCGGCGAGCAGGAACCCGGCAGCGGGATCGCCGCGCTGAAACTCGATGACGAATCCGCCGCGCGGATCTACCACGGCACCGCACTGCAGTGGCTGGGTCTCCCCGCCACGCGTTTTTCCTGATCGCTGATCCTTGGCTCCGGAGGCCCGATGACTGCCCGCCAGTTTTCCACCCTGCTCAGCAACGCGTTCACCGCCCTGCTCCTGGCCGGATTTTCCGCCATGGCAACGGCGGCCGACTACACCCTCAACGACGGCGCAATCGCATTCGCCGCACCAGCCGACTGGCCTGTGATCATGCAGATGAGCGAAGGCAGTCCGCAGGTCATCGCGTTCCAGGTCAAGGATCCCGCCGACAACGGCACCGGCGAGGCGACGCGCGTGAGCGTGACCACGCGCAAGCTCGACGACGCGCAGGCGTTCCAGGCCTTCGTGGGCCAAGCGCTGGACAAGGCGCGGCAGACACCGGGCTATGAAAGCGAAACCGGAGCCGACGGCAGCAGCCTGCGCTACAGCGGCCTGAACCAGAAGACGCGCTACAAATATCGCGAAAGCTATTTCTATAAGAATGGCATCGCGATACAGCTACGCTGCGTGCATCCGGTCCTCAAGGGCACTGCCCCGGCCTGGACCGCCGCGTTCGACCAGGGCTGCGACCAGATCGCCGCGTCGCTGAGCAAGTGAGCCGTCGATGAGCGATTCCCTGGAATTCCAGACCGGCCTGACCTGGGCCCAGGCCCGTGACCATGCCGATCCGCTGGCCGGGTTCCGCGCCGAGTTCTGCGTTCCGCCGCACGCCAGCGGCGAGCAGATCTATCTGTGCGGCAATTCGCTCGGGCTCATGCCGCGCGCGACGCGCCAGGCGCTGACCGACGAGCTGGACGACTGGAGTGCGCTCGCGGTCGAAGCGCATTTCCGCGGCAAGAACCCGTGGATGCCCTATCACCACTTCGTGCGTGAGCATCTGGCCGGACTCGTCGGTGCGCTGCCGTCCGAAGTCGTCGCCATGAATTCGCTGAGCGCGAACCTGCACCTGATGATGGTCAGCTTCTACCGGCCGACGGCGCAGCGCGGCGCGATCCTGCTGGAGAAGCGCGCGTTCCCTTCGGACCGTTACGCGCTGGAATCGCAGGTACGCTTCCACGGCCTGGATCCGGCGCAGGCGCTGATCGAGCTCGACGGCGACGAGGCCAACGGCACGATCTCGCTTGATGCCATCGCACAGGCACTCGAGCGCGACGGCGAGCGCATTGCGCTCGTGCTGCTGCCCGGCGTGCAGTATCTGACCGGGCAGGTGTTCGACCTCAAGGCGATCACGCGGCTGGCGCAGGCGAAAGGCTGCACGGTCGGCTTCGACCTGGCCCACGCGGTCGGCAACGTGCCGGTGGATCTGCACGACAGCGGCTGCGACTTCGCCGTCTGGTGTCATTACAAGTACGTCAATTCCGGTCCCGGTGCGGTCGCCGGCTGCTTCGTGCACGAACGCCATGCACACAGCGAACAGCGCCCGCGCTTCGCCGGCTGGTGGGGCCACGACCAGGCCACGCGCTTCCAGATGGGACCGGAGTTCCGCCCCACGCCCGGTGCCGACGGCTGGCAGCTGTCCAATCCGCCGATCCTCGCGCTCGCGCCGCTGCGCGTCTCGCTGGAGATCTTTCACCGCGCCGGCATCGCGCGGCTGCGCGAGAAGTCGCTGGCCTTGACCGCCTATCTGGCCTGGCTCATCGAACGCGAAGTGCCGCAACTGCTAGCCGTGCTTACGCCGGCCGACCCGCAACGCCGTGGCAGCCAGCTGAGTCTGCGCGTGAAGGGACCGCGCGATGCGGGCCGCCAGCTGTTCGAATACCTGGCCGAGCGCGGCATCGTCGGCGACTGGCGCGAACCCGATGTGATCCGCGTCGCGCCGACGGCGCTGTACAACCGCTTCGAAGATGCGGCGCGCTTCGTCGAGGCGGTGAAACACTGGCACGCGGACGCCTGCTGATAGACACGCTGCGACACACGCAACCCTGCCGGCATGACGCTGGAAACGCGATTCGCGCGCTACGCGGAGGCTCCGCCGCCGGCACGCTGACGTATCCGAACTGATGCTGACGATCCACTCCTTCGGCCCTGACCGCCCATGCCTTCCCAGAGTACTTCCCGCGACATCACCCTGATCGGTGCCGGCCTCGTCGGCGCCTTGCTTGCGACCTTGCTCGCGCAGCGCGGCTTTCGCGTCACGGTGTTCGAACGCCGACCCGACCCGCGTGTGCACGGCTTTCTCGGCGGCCGCTCGATCAATCTGGCGCTGGCCGAGCGCGGCTGGCATGGACTGCGCGTCGCGGGCCTCACCGAGGCCATCGCGAAGATCGCCGTGATGATGCGCGGCCGCCGGATCCACGACGCGGCCGGCAACACCAACCTGCAGCGCTACGGCCGCGACGATTCGGAAGTCATCTGGTCGGTCAGCCGCGGCCAGCTCAACTGCACCTTGCTGACCGCCGCCGAGCAGGCCGGCGCGACGATCCATTTCGACCAGCGGCTGGAACAGATCGACTGGACCGGCTCGCGCCTGCAGCTGCACGATGATCGCGACGGCTGCGTGCGCTGGCACGACGCGGGCATGCTGCTCGGCACCGACGGCGCAGGCTCGGCACTGCGCCAGGCGATGCAGGCGACGACGGATCTCGGCGAGCGCCTGGATGCGCTGGGCCACGGTTACAAGGAGCTGGAAATACCACCGCTGCAACAGCTGCCCGACGCCGTGCTGACGCCGGCGCTGCGCGAGGCCAAGGCGCGCGGCGAACGTTTCGCGATGGATCCCAACGCGCTGCATATCTGGCCGCGCGGCAACTACATGTGCATCGCGCTGCCCAACGCCGAAGGCAGTTTTACCGTGACGCTGTTCCTGCCAAGCACACCGATCAACGATGGCCCGGCCTTTTCCACGCTGGACACGCGCGAAGCGGTGCAGGCGTTCTTCGCGCGCGACTTCGCCGATGCCGTGCCGCTGATGCCCGACTACCTCGACGACTTCACGCGCAATCCGACCGGCCTGCTCGCCACGCTGTACCTGGAGCGCTGGCACCTGGACAGCCGCGCGCTGCTGCTCGGCGACGCGGCGCAC
>JAAFHE010000053.1 GCA_013298265.1 Lysobacterales bacterium
GGCTGCGCCGCGGCACTGCTGAAGACCTGCACCTCGGCGATGTCGCGCATTGCGCGGCCCAGGCCTAGCAGCGGATGCAGGTGGCCGCTGAACGGCGGCGCGACAAGTGCGACGCGTGCACGGTTCATGCGCTGGCCTGCAGGTGCGTGAACCAGTCGCGGCAGTGCAGCAGCACGCTATCGTTATCCAGGTAATCCATGTGTCCGGCGTCGACGCGGATGTCGACGTGCGGGAAATACCAGCGCGACAGCGCGTCGTGCCGGCCTTGCAGCAGCCGGCTTTCACAGTCCGGCCGTCGCCGCGCCACCGGGCCGTACGCGAACACGGCGCAGCGCTCGAGCTGCGTGCGCGACAAATCCAGATTGTTGAAAAGTTCCAGGCCGCAGCTGCCGGCCAGGAACAGCGTGCGTTCGCTGCGAGCGAGCAGCGCGTCCAGGGCTGGCCGAAAGGCATTGCGGAATTCGGGTCGGCGTGACTGCAGATACTGGCGTGCGTTGTTGAAGCTCGCGCGCAGCAGTGGTGTCGGGCGGAATTCGTGCGTCTGCGCGGCGTAGGGAAAATTGCCGTGGACGGTCGCCGGCGCGGCGAGGCTGCCGAGAAATCGCTGCTGCACCGGGCTCAGCGCGCAGCTGAGCGGATCGCTTTGCCCGGTCAGGAAGGCGACCTGC
Source organism: Lysobacterales bacterium (assembly GCA_013298265.1). Taxonomy (GTDB): domain Bacteria; phylum Pseudomonadota; class Gammaproteobacteria; order Xanthomonadales; family Rhodanobacteraceae; genus Tahibacter. The sequence goes on from JAAFHE010000053.1 coordinate 669, forward strand.
CAGCGCGCGTGCATCAGACGGGCTCGAAATCATCGTTGGCGCGTACATGGTAGTGCCGCGTGCGCCAGCGGATGCGCCGTTGCACCAGCGCATGAACCGCGTGCGCCGGCTGCAGCAGTTCGGCCAGCAGCGACACGCCGAACGCATGGCGAGGCAGGCCGGTCAGGTGGCGCTGGATCATGCAGAGCAGGCCGCTGCGCAACGCAAGCACCGCCGCCAGCGCGGCCGTCGCCAGGGCGTGCCACGCGAGCGCGGACGTTGTGACGGCGGCGAGCAGCAGCAGCGGCGGCAAGCCGTGCAGCGCGAGGATGCTCGCACGCAGCGGCCATGGCTGCCTGTCCAGCAGCAGCAGCGCGAACAGGAACCAGCGGTGCATCACCTGCGTGTAGTGACGCAGGTCGCGCACGCTGGTGCGCACGAACAGCGGCGCCGTGCTCTGATGGATACGGCCACCCTTGGCGCATAGCTGGTTCGCGACGGCGAGATCGTCGGCCAGCTGCACCACCAGCGGCGCGAAGCCACCCATGCGAGCGAGCGCGTCGGCGCGCAGCGCGTAGCACATGCCGTTGATGCTCGGCGGCGGCCAGACATTCAGCAGCGGCAGGTAGGTCAGCGCCGCGTTGTTGTTGACGAACTGCGCCAGCAGGCGCGAGGCGAAGCGCTCATCGTCGAGATAGCACGGCAGGCCGGTGGCGAGTTCGCGGCTGTCCAGTCGCGCAAGCAGTTCGGCTAGGCTCGCCGCCGGCAGTGCCGTGTCGTCGTCGAGCACGAGCAGATGCGGGGTGCGCACCTGCGCGGCGGCGAGTGCGAGTTTGTGCATTTTGGGATTGTGGCCCGCAGGCGCGGGCGGCAACAGCAGGCACTCGATGGCGACGTCCGGATGACGGGCGCGCAGTTGCGCGGCCACGGCCTGCCCGGCCGCGTCGTCTTCATCGAGCAGCCAAAGGAAACGGCAGTGCGGCAACGCGCGCAGATTGGTCGCGAGCACTTCCCCCAGTGCCGGATCGCCGCTGAGTATGGGCTGCAGGATCGTCGTTGGCGCAGGTGTCGCACTTGCCAAAGGCTCCTGCGCGCGCGCCACGCGCAGCGCCAGGACGAACTTGAGCAGCAGCAGCGCGGCGTAGCTCGCGCACAGGATCAGGCATGCGCTCAGCATTGCGTGCGCTGCCAGGCGATGAAGCGATCGACGCCATCGGCTAACGAGACTGACGGCGGACCGAGATCGCGCAGCATGCGGCTCGCGTCGAAGGTCTTGGACTGGGTGAACACGCCGACGCCGAAGCGTGTGATCGGCGGTTCTCCAGGCAGGCGCAGCCAGCGGTAGACGAATTCGCCCAGCGCTGCCGCGGTACGTGCCAGGCGCAATGACACGCGGCGCCGCGGCCGCGGCAGGTCCAGGCGTGCGAAGGCGTCGAGCAGGAAGTCCTGGATCGCGACGGGTTCGTTGTTGGTCAGGTTGTAGCTGCCGCGCAGCTCGTCGCGCAGCGCGAGCGCCAGCAGGTAGTCACACAGCGTTTCGATATAGATCAGGTCGCCGACCGCCGGCGCGCGCCCGGTGTCGATCAGCGGCAGCCGTCCGCTTCGCGCGGCGCGGATGATGCGGGGGAACAGCACCGTGTCACCGGGACCGAACACGGCGCGCGGCCGTGCGATGGCCCAGCTGCCTTCGTACGCCGCGACGAGCTGCTCGCCGGCGTATTTTGTCGCCGCGTAGTCGTTGACGAAGTCCGGACCGATGGGGCTGTCTTCGGTCAGGCCGAGCTGGTCGGTGTCGCGGTAGAACACCGAACTCGAGGACACGTACACCACGCGGGGCAGTCCGTTGCGGCGGCACCAGGCGAGCAGTTCGCGCGTGGCTTCAACATTGTGGCGCTGGTAGTCGGCGCGCGTGCCCCAGGGCGACGAGCGCGCGGCGCCGTGGATGACGACATCGGGCTGGAAGGCGAGGTCGAACGGCCGGGAGATATCGAGCGCGGTGTAGTTGTCCTGCGCCAGCGGACGACGGCCGACGCCGTGCAGGCACAGGTCCGTGCGCGCCGCGAAGCGCTGCAGGAACGCGCTGCCGATGAAGCCCGAAGCACCGGTGAACAGCAGTCGCCGCGGCACTGCGCTCATGCGGCGATGCCATGCGCAGCCGGGGCGAAGCCGGTCAGGGTTGCTCCGCAGTGCGACGGCACGATCAGCAGGTCGGGCTGGCGCTGCGCGACGGCCAGTAGTCCGGCCAGTGTTGCGCGATAGGCGTGCCAGTCGTGCATCAGCGGGCGCGCCAGCAGCGACGGCATACGCTGTTCGCGCCAGGCGCGCGCGGACCAGCAGGCGTCGGCCGCCAGCAGCACCGGACGATCATGTTGATCGCGCAGCAGCAGGCCCATCTGCGCGCTGCTGTGGCCAGGCAGCGGCACAGCCACCAGGCTGCCGTCGCCGAACAGGTCAAAGCCGTGGGCGAACGGCGACCACAGCGGACCGAGTTCGCGCAGCGGCGCGTCGTCGGCGTAGTCGAGACGTTCAGCGAAATCCTCCGGCAGCAGCGCGGGCAGCAACGCGTGCGTCAGCGCGCGCAGGCGGCCTAGCCGCGCCAGCTGCGCGATCTCGGCGCGCAAGGCGGTGAAGCGCGCGCGCGGCAGGTCGCGCAGGCCCGCGACATGGTCCGCGTGCAGGTGCGAGATCAGCACGCGGACTATGTCGCTCAGCGCGATGCCGCGCCGCGCGAGCTGCTGCGCGAGGGTATGTTCCGGCGCGAGCTGCACCGGCGTGATCCAGCGGTACAGTCGCTCCGGGAACGGCCGTGTGGCAGCGTCGAAATGCGTGGCGTAGCCGGTGTCGTAGAGCAGGGCGCCGCGGCTCGGATGGATCAGCAGCGCACTGAGCGACGGAAACTCCGCTGCGGACCAGCGTCCGCCGCGCAGCGTGATCCACTCGGGATGACGGCAGTGGCCAACCTGCAGCAAGTGGACTTCGATGCGGGGCGCGGTGTTCATCGGCGTGGTCATCAGCGGCGCAGCACCAGGCCGCCGAAACTGACGCCGGCGCCGGTGCCGACCAGTAGCGCGGTCGCGCCGGGCTGCAGCCGGCCCGTCGCGATGGCGTGGTGCAGCGCGCTGGGCAGCGAGGCCGCGACCTGGTTGCCGTGAGTGGCGAAGATGTCGACCATCCGTTCGCGCGGCAGGTGCAGCACGCGCCTGAGAAAGTCCAGCCCATGCCGGCTGGCCTGATGCGGCACGACCACGTCGATATCCGCGATCGTGAGCCCGGCCTGATCCAGCAGTCCGTCGATAAAGTCGCCGAGGTGGCGCGCCGCCAGGCGGAACACGGCCCGGCCATCCATGCGAAACGTGGTCAGTGGGGCGAACGGTTCCCTGATGCGGCTGGGGTGGTAGCGCGAGCCGCCGGCTCGGATCTCGCAGTAGTGCGCGCCTTCGCTGTAGGTGGCGAAGGCCGCGGCCAGCAGTCCGCTGCCCTGCGCATCTACGCCGGCTTCGACGACGACCGCGGCGGCGCCGTCGCCGAAGATTGCGCTGGATTCCAGATGACCCCAATCCAGGCCGCAGGAGGCGATGTCGGCCGAGACGACCAGCATGCGCTGGTAGCGTCCTGCGGCGATCAGCGCCGCGGCGGTGTCGAGCGCGACCAGAAATCCGAGACAGCTCGCGCCGACGTCGAATGCCGGGATGCCGCGCTCGCTCAGACCCAGCTCGCGATGGATCAGCGCGGCATTGCAAGGCATGGCCTGATCCATCGTCGCGCTCGCGGCGACGACCGCGTCGATGTGCGACAGATCCAGGCCCGCGTGAGCCAGCGCCGCGCGCGCTGCCTCGGCGCCCAGCTCGGCCGCGCTGCGTCGTGTCTCCACGCGGCGAGTGCGCACGCCGCTGCGTTTTTCCACGCTGCCGGCGGGCAGGCCTAGGCGTGCGTCGATGGTGCTGCTCTGCACCGCGTCGATCGCAGCAGCCACGCCGCTGCCGAGCAGGCGCAGCGGCCGGCAGGCCGCCGCCGACGGCCGCGCGACCGTGGCGTGCAGCGGGAGAACAGGCGTCATGAAATTCATTGTGGACAATTCCCCGTGCCAGCCGCCCCCTGAACAAGGCCGAGCGAGCTTTTGCTCTTGCGGCCCGCTGGAGTCAAGAGGGGGTGAAGGACGATGGCTCAGAACCGAAGGTTCTCATCGTCCTGAACGCCCAACGGGCCGGGTGAAGAGTGATCGCTCAGAACCACAGGTTCTGATCACTCTGAACGCCCAACGGGCCGGAGGAAGAGTGATCGCTCAGAACCACAGGTTCTGATCACTCTGAACGCCCAAGGGGCCGGACAGACAATCGCGTAGCGTTTGGCGGGCTGCGGCCGCTGCTGCCGCAGCGCTGGGCGCAGGTAGAAATCCTTGCGCCGCGGCTATACCTGATGTCTGATCCGGTATCGCATTGTTATACCCCGAGGCCGAAGCATGAGCGCCGGACAGACCCTGGTGCGCAATATCCGCAGCGTATTGCGTCAGCGCGGCATCACCTACAAACAGCTGGCGGTGCTGCTGGATCTCAGCGAGCCGACGATCAAGCGCGACCTCAGCCGCGGCGATTTCTCTCTGAGCCGGCTCGACCGGATCTGCGAGGCGCTGGAACTGAACCTGTCCGATCTCGTCGACGGCGGCCAGGCAAGCGCCAGCCTGCAGGAGCTCAGCGACGCGCAGGAGCGTGCCCTGGTGCGCAATCCGCAACTGCTGCTGCTGACCTATCTGCTCGTCAACGACTGGAAGCTTGGCGAGATCACAGCGATCTACGAGTTCGACGAGGACGGCCTGGTCAGCCTGCTGCTGCAGCTCGACGAGCTGGGCATCGTTGACTATCGCCCGCCGCGGCGGGTCAAGAAGCTGACCGCGCGCAATTTCGCCTGGCGCCGGGACGGACCGGTGCACGAGTTCTTCCTCGCGCGCGTCGCCGGCGAATTCCTGCGCGGTGCGTTCGACGGCATCGGTGATGAGTTCCGTTTCCTCAGCGGCATGCTCTCGATGGGTTCGCGCACGCGCATGAAGACCGCAATGGTGCGGCTGGCGCAGGAGTTCGACGAACTGGCACGCCAGGACGCGCGCTTGCGGCTGGTCGACCGCGATGGTTTCAGCCTGATGCTGGGGTTGCGCCAGTGGGAGTTTTCCGAGTTCACGCGCCTTAGGCGCGCGCGAAAGCCATGATGACAGCGGCCGCCCAGCCGCAGGGCACTCCCAGAATCCTGCGGTCGCAGGAATGCTGCACCGTATGTACGCCGCTTGAGGAAATCCTGGATATGAAAACGACACTTCGCTGTTTGCCTGCCCTGCTGATCGCCGCGCTGGCAGCTCCACTCGTCCATGCCGAAAAGCCGATGGCGCTCGACCGCATCTATCTCTCCGTCGGCGCCTACCAGGCCGACAGCGATGCGGACGCGCGCATCGACGGCGCCAACGGCCTCATCGGCAGCGACGTCAACTTCGAGGACGATTTCGGCCTGACCAAGAACCGCGGCGTTGGTCGCGCGCGCTTCGGTTTTCTCGTCGGCGACAGCCAGGGCATCGAGGTCGACGGCTATCGCTTCCATCGCAGCGCGAGCGAGACACTGGACCGCACGATCAACTACGACGGCAGCACGTTCAACGTGAACGCGCAGGTCAGGGGCTCGCTCGACATGGACTTCGCGAGTGTCGCCTGGCGCTGGTGGATTCCGGCCGGCGAACACGACGTCTGGGGCGTAGGCCTCGGCGGCGGTTTCTACCGTGTCGCCGGTGAACTCAGTGGACAGGGTTCGCTCAACGGCAACACGCAGCCGCTCAACCTGCGCGAAAGCGCATCGGCCTGGGCGCCGCTGGTCGAACTCGGCTGGCGTCACGCCTTCAGCGAGAACGCGCGTCTCTACGCCGACATTTCCGGCGTGCGCAAGAACAGCGGTTCGCTGACCGGGCACATCTACAACCTGTCGGCCGGTTTCGAATATTTCCCCTGGCAGCATCTGGGCTTCGGTGCCGAATACGGCTGGCAGCGCATCAAGATCGAAGCCGAGAAGCGTGACTTCGACGGCGAGCTGAATGTCCGCCTGAGCGGGCCTTCGGTGTTCATCAAGACGCGTTATTGAGGGCAGAAAAGAGGGGGAGTAGAGAGCGGCGAGCGAGCTGCGGGCGCGTTTCTGGCTTTCTGCTTTCTTGCGCTTTCCTCGCTTCTCCCCACTCTTTACTGATTTCCGCTCGCACATTCCCGGCCGAGATCGCCGGTGATCTGCAACGGTGCCGGCGGGGTCAGGAACTCCAGGCGGCGCTGCATGGCCGGCGATATCCAGACCGTACCGTCCTCGCTGACCAGCAGGACGCAGGCGACGCCTAGCGAGCGCGCAATGCGCTCCAGATCGGCCGGTCCGGCCACCATCAGCGTGGTCGACGCGACGTCTGCGGTGACGGCGTCGCCATGGATGACGCTGACCGCGGCCACGCTGCGTGCGGGCTGTCCGGTGCGCGGATCCAGCACATGGCCCCAGCGCTGGCCGTCGGTTTCGCGGTACTTGTTGTAGTTGCCGGAGGAAAACAGCGCCTCGTGGCCGCGCAGTTCGGCGCCGGCGAACGTTTCGTGCTGCGGCGAGCGGATGCCGACGCGCCAGGGGCGATCGACCGGGTGTCCGAGCGCGAGTACGTCACCGCCGACGTTGATCAGCGCATTGGTGATGCCGCGCTCACGCAGCAATCCGGCGATCTGTTCGGCGGCATAGCCTTCGGCCAGGCCGTTGAGGTCGAGCTGTATCGCGCGGTTGCGCGAGGCGACGGTGCCGTCATCAGCGACGACCAGTTCATCCATGCGGGGCTGCGTTGCCAGCGTCGCGGCGATGTTCTGCGGCGGCGGTGGCGGTGTGGTGATTGGATAGTCGCTGGTGTGAAAGCCCCACAGGTCGATGAGACTGCCGATGGCCGCGTTGAACAGTCCGTCGCTGGCGATATAGGCCCGCTGTGCCTGGCGCAGCAGGCCGCTGAGCTCGGCCGAGGCCTGGTAGGGCTGGCCCTGGGCGATGGCCGCGTTCAGGCGCATCAGGTCGCTCATTTCCCACGGGTGCCACGCACGCTGGTCGCGTTGCAGCAGTTCGCCGATCGCGCCGAACGCGGCGTTGGCATCGGCTTCGGACACCCCGTGCAGCTCGACTTCGGTCAGGCCGCCGAAGATCACGAAGCTGGCCTTGCGCGGCGCGTCGGCTTGCTGCTGACGGTAGAGCCAGGCCGCACCCAGGATCAGCGCCGCGGCAAGCGCCGTGAAAAACAGATGGCGCCGCATGGCCCGGCTATTCCCAGTGCTGCCGGCCGCGATCCAGCCAGCCTTGCACCAGGGCGTGATCTTCCGGGCTCAGGTCGATGAAGCGCAGGCCGACCCAGTGCTGACCCGGCACAGCGGCCTGTTCCGTCCACTGTTCGTGCATGCCGATCTCGACCTGCTGCATCTGGCCGCGTTCGTCCGGCAACTGGAACGAGAACTGGTACAGCGCGTCTTCGCATGCCGGGCGGTGGCTGGCGAGCATCATGCCGTCGATCGACAGGTTTACCAGTTGCCCGGCTGTCTCGCCGGTGATCGCATTGGTGACCTGGATGACTTCGTCGGCGCGGCGGCGCGGCGCCCGGCGGTGTTCGACCATGGCGGTTTCCTCAGGTGGCAGGCTGCGTTACGGGCTTGCCCGAGAATTGCTTCAGCGTGCCGACGATGGCGCCCCAGGCGCGGTCGATCAGTGATTCGCGCTCCTCGGTGACGATACGCGCCTGCTTGCGGACGATGTCGCGCGCCAGCTGCTGCAGCGTGCGCTCCTCGGTACGTGCGCCGCGCTGGTTCACGAACAGGCAACGGCTGGTCAACGTTGAGAACCAGGACAGCTTGCGTCGCACGGTTTCGCCTTGCTGGTTGAGGACGAACTCGAACCAGGTGCCGTAAGGCACGGTCTTGAGTCTTTCGAGGGTCTGGCGTTCTTCTGCGTTGAGGACCAGCGGCTCGCCAGCGCCGAGCGGCACTGGAGTGACGGGCGAACCGGATCGCGCGGTTTCGGGCGTGGCGACGGCCGCCGCTGTGGTCGCCGCTGTCGTCGCGGCCGCTGTCGTCGCCGCGGCCGATGGCTGGGTCTCCTCGCCGAGGCGGGTCTTGGCCTTGAGCCTGAGCGCGAGCTCGGTACGGGTCGCGGTGCTGTCGTCCTTCGGCGTTTCACCGTCGCCGAGGAGCTGCTGCAGCATGCCCTGCACCTCGTCGGTGTGGAAACCGACCTGGCTCAGTCCCTGCTCGATATCGCTGCGCAGCACGGTGGTGTCCGCGGTTGGCCCGGCGATGAGCTGATCGACTACGCCGATGCGGCGCCGGTAGACGTCGGACTCGCCGCCCTGGCGCAGGATGGTCAGCGCAAGCACGTCGGTCCAGGCCTGTTCCAGCAGGGCGCGTACGAGCCGCGGGATTTTCCTGTCCCGCAGCCGTTCGGCGACCGCCTGCACGGCGCGCTCGCGTGCGAGGTCCAGGCGCTCGCGGCCCTTGGCCGCATCGACATGGCGGCGCTCGGCGACTTCGGCCTTGCGCGCCAGCGTGCCCATGTGGCGGCTGAGGTCGGTCAGCAGCTCGTCGAACAGTTCGTCGCGGCCGTCGAACTCGGCGCCGACGCGGTCGACCACGAGTTGCATCTTTTCGACCAGCAGGCGGTCGGTTTCGCCTTCGCTTTCGTCGATCCAGTACTGGCCGGTCTCGGCGACGGCGTTGAGCAGCTGCCGCGCCGGATGGCTGCGGCGGGTGAAAAAGCTCTTGTCACGCAGCGCCACGCGCAGCACCGGCACCTGCAGCTTGGTCAGCAGCGACTGGGTCGCACCGGTCGGGCGCATGTCCTTGGCGATGAAATCGAACAACATGCCGACGAGATCGAGGGTGTCGCTGTCGACATCGCTGAGCTGCGGCGGACGGCCGTCTGGCGTGAACTGGCGCAGCTGGTTAAGCAGATCCTGTTTCAGATGCGTGATGTTGCGCTGGACCACGCGGCCGCCGAGCACCATCGGCGCGGCGGGCTTGGTCTGCAGGCTGCCGAGCACCGACTGCAGATCTTCGTTGCTGGCTACGTAGTTCGACAGCGCAGCGGCGTTGGTGGGGGGCGGCGTGTGTAGCTGGCGTCGTCCGGCCAGCAGCTCGCGCAGGGTATGAAACAGCTCGGAGTCGCGTGTGTCCTCGACCGGCGCTGCAGCTGCTGGCACGCGGGACACGGTTTCAGGCGCAGGAGCGAGCGTGGCGGGTGTCGATCCGGGGCGCGGCGGTGCTGGTTTGGCCGCAGCTGGTGCGTCCGCCTGGCTTGGCGGCGGCGCGGTGCCACCGTAGCGCGAAGCGACCTGAAGATGACGCAGGATGCGCTTCTCGATCAGATAGTCGTTGACCGCACCGAACAGGATGCCGGCTTCGGCCATGCCGAGGCGATCGAACTGGCGGTACAGCAGCAGGCGATGATCGATCGTTATGCTGATGCAGGCCGTGGCATAGCGCAGCGCCTGGCAGATCTGGTGCGGGCCGATCGGAAGGCTCTCCGCATCGAGCGCGGGCGCGCCGGCGAGGACGCCGAAACGATGGCCCAGCGCGTAGAGCAACTGGCTGTGGCGGATCTCTGCCTTGGTGGCGATTTCCTGCAGCGCGATGTTTTCCTCGAGATCGCGCGTCTCGACGAGGGCGAGTTCCTGGAAGCGCCGGGCCGGCGGCGCGGAGGCGGTGGCCTGTTTGCCGTCGAACTGGGCCAATGCCGATTCGAGCGACAGCATGAATCGAGGCGCGACATCGGCGCGGCCGCGCTTGACCTCGCGCAGCGACTCGAACACGGCGTGCTGGTCATTGCTGCTGCGTGCCTGCTCGGCGAGCTTGAATAGCTGCTGCTCGTGCTCATTCAGCGCCATCGACAGCCAGCGTTCGAGCATGCCGCCGGCCAGCGACAGCACGCCCTCGAGCAGTGCGCGGACGCGCGGCGCGAGCACCTGCCGCGAGCCGAGGCCGACCAGCCGCACTTCGCTGTTCGGTCGCGGCACCGGTGCCGTATTCGTGAGTTGCATAGGGGGTCCCTGATTCACCCAAGGGACTGATTGTATGCTTGGCTTCGCTGTGCCAGCCATAGCGGGAATGCCTATGGTGCGCGTGGGAAATCCCCGCTCAGTCGTGGTCGCGGCGCGTAGTGACGCCGATCAGTTCGTCCTGGGCATCGACGCGCACACTGACCGAAATCGGCTTGCAGCACACCGCGCAGTCTTCTATGTAGTCCTGATCGCCGCCGGACAGGTCGATGCTGGAGTCGAAGGACTCGCCACAGTATGGGCAGTGCAGCTGGATGAATTCGAGCATCGGAACCTCCGCGCAGAAACAGTGAACAAACGTGTCAGGGCAGGAACAGGCTGATCACGTCGTTGAGGAACCGCTTGCCCAGGTCGGTCGGCCGCACCCGCTCGGGGTCGCTGACCAGCCAGCCGCGCCGCTGCGCTTCGGCCAGCGGCACGGCAATCTGCGCGTCGTCCAGGCCGGTGCGCGCGGCGAACAGGTCTCGCCGATAGCCGTGCTCCAGACGCAGCGCGTTGAGCATGAACTCGAACGGTAGCTGTTCGGCTGCGATCGGATCGTCGCCGCCGATGCTGCGCGGTGTGCCGGCGTGCGCCAGGTAGGCGTTCGGTGCACGCACTTTCCAGCGCCGCCGCGGCGCAGCGGAGGCGCCGCCGAGCTTGGCGTGGGCGCCGGCGCCGATGCCGAGATAGTCGCCAAATTGCCAATAGTTCACATTGTGCGTACTGCGGAGTCCGGGGCGGGCGTAGGCGGATGTCTCATAGTGGTCGAAGCCCGCCGCGGCCAGGCGCTGCTGACAAGCCTCCTGCATGTCCCAGGCGAGGTCGTCGTCGGGTAGCGGCGGCGGCCTGCGCGCGAACGCGGTGTTCGGTTCGAGCGTCAGCTGATAGTGCGAGATGTGGCTCGGATCCAATGCCAGCGCATGTTCGACATCGGCCAG
>JAAFHE010000530.1 GCA_013298265.1 Lysobacterales bacterium
GCTACGCTGGCAACCGCACGATGGTACAGCTGAGCAACAGCCGCGACCTGTGCGTACCGTCTGACCCTACTAGCCGTTGCCTGTCGGTGAAGCGCTACAGCGGTGTGGCGGGCCTGATGCGTACCGACGATGCGCTCAACGGCATGACACGGTACTGGGCTGATGCCGCGGGCCGTCCGGCCGCGATTGCCGATGCGAACACGAATGCACAGTATCCGGGCCAGATCGCGGCCGGCCGGGTCACGCGGGCGACCTACAACAAGGTAGGCCATCGCACCCACGCAACCGACCCGAACCAGGGCAGCTGGAACTTCGTCTACAACGGAGCGGGCGAGCTCGTCCAGCAGACCGATGCACGCACGATCGTCACGACGATCCGCCGCGATACCGCCGGGCGTCCGAGCGTGCAGACCAGCACAGTACCGGCAGCGCTGGACCAGCCGATCGAGCACTACCGCGACGAGTGGAGCTACCAGCCGGCAACGGGTCTGGTCAGCGAGATGCGCCGCTGTATCGCAAGCTCGTCACCCGCTTCGTGCACCACCACCACGGCGACCTGGGCCGAAAGCTACGTCTACGACTACGGCCGCCTGGCCAGTGCGTCCACCGCCCAGCGCGTAGCGAACAACGCGGTGCTCAACCACGCGACGATCTTCCACTACGACGCGAACCACGGCCGCGAGAAGGCCGTGGAATATGCGAGCGGCCTGAAGGTGCAGCGCATCTTCACCAAGTTCGGCGCGCTGCGCGACGTGCTCGATGCGGACACCGGCGAGCGCTTCTGGGGCGTCGGCGGCGCGGATGCGTTCGGCAATGTCACGCGCCAGGACTATGGCAACGGCGTCGTCGGCGAGTACGCGTACGACCTCATCTCGGGGCGCCCCGTCGCCCGTCAGTGGAGTCGGAACGTCAACGGTGTGCCGCAGATCTTCGATCGCATCGAATACGGTTATGACGTGCTCGCCAACCTCACCGAGCAGCGGCGCGTCAGCGGCAACGTGGTCAACGCGGCCGAACGCTATACCTTCGACCCGCTGCAGCGCCTGAAGAGTTCGACCGTCACGGGCTCGGGCTACAGCGTGGGCTATGACTACGACGCGCTGGGCAACCTCACGCGCAAGAGCGACTACAGCCGGGACGTCAGCAACGCCTACCAGTACGCCGCGACCAATGGCTGCGGTCCCAATGTTGCTACCACGATTCTGATGCCGACAGGCGCCACCTTCGATCGTGCGGTGAACCGGCGCGAGGGAGCGGCGCGTGTCAGGGCGAGCGTATCGACGGCCGCAGTAGAGCCGGTGTGAGGAATCCGGCTAGGGAAACGACTCCGGGTATTCGGGCTTCTGCTCGCGCGACAGCAACAGACGCAGACCTTCGGCCGGGGTGATTTCTTCATGCAGCACGCGCTGCACGCAGTCAGCAATCGGCAGCTCCACGCCGTGGCGCGCGGCCAGGCGCATGACTTCGTCTACCGTCTGCACGCTTTCGACGACCTGGCCGATTTCCGCCACGGCCTGACGCAGCGGTGTGCCGCGTCCCAGTGCGAGGCCGAGGCGGCGATTGCGCGACAGATCGCCGGTGCAGGTGAGCACCAGATCGCCGAGGCCGGCCAGGCCCATCAAGGTTTCCGCGCGCGCTCCGAGGCCCACGCCCAGGCGCAGCATTTCGTTGAGGCCACGAGTGATCAGACCCGCGCGCGCGTTGAGGCCCAGCTGCATGCCGTCGGCTACGCCGGTAGCCACGGCGAGTACGTTCTTCATCGCGCCACCGAGTTCGGCGCCGAGCATGTCGGTGCCGGTATAGGCGCGGAAGGTCGGCCCGTGCAGCTGTTCGGCGACGGTCTGGGCGAACTGCGCATCGTCCGAGTGCACGGTCACCGCGGTGGGCAACCCGTCGACCACTTCGCGCGCGAACGAGGGACCGGTCACCACGGCGGCCGGCTGTCCCGGCAGAAGCTCCTCCACCAGCTCATGCAGGAAGCGGCCGGTACCCGGCTCGAAACCCTTGGTCGCCCAGGCGATGCCGCGAAAGCGCGCGGGCAGGCGGGCCAGCATCTCGATGAGCTCGCGAAAGGCGTGGCTTGGTGTTACGACCAGCACCCAGTCCACGTGCGCGACGCTGGCGGCCAGATCGGAGCTGTAGTTCAGGGACTCCGGCAGCGGGCTTTGCGGCAGATAGCGCGCGTTGCGACCGGTTTGGGCCATCGCCCGCATCGCCGCGGCATCGCGCCCCCACAGTGTGGTGTGGACGCCATGCCGCGCGAGCAGACTGGCCAGCGCCGTGCCCCAGGAGCCGGCACCCAGGACGGCAACCCGGGCTTGCGCATTCATACGATCAGGCGTTCAGAGCAGGGGTTTCGGCGCCTTCGTTGCGGCGCGACATGGCTTCGGCATAGAGCGCGTCGAAGTTGATCGGCTGCAGGAAGAACGGCGGGAAGCCGCCGGACTGGACCATGTCGGAGATGGCCTGGCGGGCATACGGGAACAGGACATTGGGGCAGTAGCTGCCGAGCACCGCATCGCGGTTGGCGTCGTCGAAACCCGCTACGCCGAAGATGCCGGCCTGCTGCACTTCGCACAGGTAGGCGGTCTTGTCGGCCAGCTTGCAGGTAACGGTGACACTGAGCACGAGTTCGTACACGTCCGGCGCCAGCGCATTGACCTGCTGACCCAGCTGTAGCTGAATCTGTGGCTGACCCTGATCCTGGAAGATGTGCGGAGCGGCCGGGGCTTCGAACGAGGAATCCTTGATGTAGATCTTCTGCACGGACAGCTGCGCCTGGGCAGGAGCCTGGCCGTTGGCGGCGTTGTCGGACATGGTTGTCTCCGGTATCGATCGAGAGAAAAGGGGCGGGAGTATCCCACAAGTCGGCGCTGGCCTGTCATTACCAATCCCCGCCGAACGGCTGCGGCGCCCGTTCGGTCCGCTTGCCCGGCACCGCCTGTCCTGCTATAAAGCGCGGCTCGCTTTGCGGCGTCTGGCCCGTCCAGACCAGGGAATCCGGCACGCGTTCCGGCACTCCCGCGCAGTCTTTGCTGACGCAGGCGCCTTCCAGCTACGCGTGGCACGTATTCGTGCCGCTGGGCCGATACCGTCCTGGCTAAGGGCGGCAAAACCACATGATGAGGTACGTATGGCCCGTAGATGCCAAGTTACCGGCAAGGGTGCGATGAGCGGCAACAACGTCTCGCACGCCAACAACAAGACCCGCCGCCGCTGGCTGCCCAATCTGCACGAGCGCCGCTTCTGGCTGCCGAGCGAGAGCCGCTGGATCAAGCTGCGCCTTTCCAACCACGCCCTGCGTACCATCGACAAGAAAGGTATCGAGGTCGTCATCGCCGAGCTTCGCGCTCGCGGCGACAAGATCTGAGGACTGAACCATGGCATCCAAGCGTGACAAGATCCGCCTGATCTCCACAGCCGGCACCGGCCACTTCTATACCACCGACAAAAACAAGAAGAACACGCCGGAAAAGATGGAGATCAAGAAATACGATCCCGTCGTGCGCAAGCACGTGGCGTACAAAGAAGCGAAGATCAAGTAAGACAGCATTGCCCGAAAAACCCGCCGCAAGGCCAATGCCAGTCAGATAAGCCGAACGCCATTGAGTTGATGTAGAAGGGGAGCGTGTTCACCACGCTCCCCTTCTTACTTTGCGCCTTCTCCAAGAAACACTAACTCAGACGTTGCAGCATGTGCCGCC
>JAAFHE010000531.1 GCA_013298265.1 Lysobacterales bacterium
AGGGCGCGCGGTGCCGGACATGACACGGCTGGAGGACCGCGTTCGCGCGGCGGCGGCGCACTACGAAAATGCGGTTGGAAATGGGAGCGCCACATGACGGCAGCGGCTTCGCCACTGGAACATATGGAAGGTTCGCTGCGCGAGCTGCTGTTCCTGCAACTGCGCTCGCTCGGCCTGTTCCGCGACGCGACGTTCACGGTACAGAGCGAGCAGGCGCGCATCGACCGGCGCTTCGCCAAGTGGTTCGATGAGAGCCTGCGCATACTCGAACGCGCCGACTATCTGCGCCGCGACGGCGCGAGCTTCGTCCTCGGTGCGCGGGCGTCCGCCGACGCGGGATGGAGCACCTGGGAAACGGCGACCGCGCAGTGGTTCGAAGACCCCGCGTTTGCCGCACAGGCCAGGCTCGTCGACGCGATGGTGCGCGCGCTGCCGGACATCCTGACCGGCAAGCGGCTAGCGACCGAAGTGCTGTTCGCCGACGCATCGGTAGTACGCGTGGAAGGCGTCTACCAGGGCACGACGGGGGCCGACTTTTTCAACACCATCCTGGCCGAAGTCGCGGCGGCGTATCTCGAGCAGCGCTTCGCCGCGACCGCGACCGACGCCGGGCGCGTCCGGATCCTCGAAATCGGCGCCGGTACCGGCGGCACGAGCGCCGCGCTGTTCGCGCGCCTCAAGCCGTACGAAGCCGACATCGCCGAGTACTGCTACACCGACATCTCCAAGGCATTTCTGGCGCATGCGCAGCAACGTTACGCGCCGTCCGTCCCGTACCTGACGTGGAAGCTGTTCAACGCCGAGAAGACGCCGCAGGAGCAGGGGTTCGACATCGGTGCCTACGACCTTGTCGTAGCGACCAACGTCCTGCATGCGACGCGCGACATCCGCACTACGCTGCGCAACGCGAAGGCGGCGCTGCAGCGCAACGGCCTGCTGCTGTTGAACGAGATGCACGTGACCGGCAGCAGTCTGCTGGCGCACCTGACATTCGGACTCACGGACGGCTGGTGGCTGTTCGAGGATGACCAACTGCGTGTCGCCGGCACACCGGCCCTGACGCCCGAGACCTGGCGCACGGTGCTGGACGCGGAAGGCTTCGAGGACGTGTTCTTCCCGGCGCAGGCGGGGCATGGGCTCGGCCAGCAGGTCATCGTCGCGCGCAGCGACGGCGTCGTGCAGCAGCCGGTCAGGAGCGCGCGCAAGCCGACTTCCGCCGCGCCCGCGAGCACCGCAACACGGCGAGCGGCCATGCCGCGCGGCGGCAATGACGCGGCGCAGCGCGCGCGCATCAGCGAAGCACTGCTCGAACGGCTGTGCCGAGTATTGAAACTCGACGCGGGCGACGTCGACGTCGATGCCGCGTTCGCCGACTACGGTCTCGATTCGATCGTAGGCATCGAATTTGTCAAGGCGCTGAACCAGTCGCTGTCGCTGGACCTCGAGACCACGGTCATTTTCGACTACAGCTCGATCTCACAGCTGACGAGCCACATCCTTGCCCGCTATCCCGGCATCGCGGCGGACGCCGAGCCGGCGCCGCTCGTCGACGCGGCTGCCGCCGCCCCGCGTGCTGCACCCGCCGACACCGCGTCCGCCGGCGCGGATGCCGAGCGCAACGGCCCGATCGCCGTCGTCGGTATGTCCGGCCGGTTCGCGCGCTCGCGCGATCTGGAAGCGCTCTGGCTGCACCTCGCGAACGGCGATGATCTCGTCGAAGCGTCGCGACGCTGGGGCGCGGTACAGCCGGGCGACGGCCGCTACCCCTACGGCAGCTTCATCGACGGCATCGACGAGTTCGACGCGCAGTTCTTCAACATCTCGGGCGCCGAAGCGAGCTACATGGACCCGAAGCAGCGGCTGTTCCTCGAAGAAACGTGGAAGGCGCTCGAGGACGCTGGCTACGCGGGAGCGGGCATCCAGGACCGGCGCTGCGGCGTGTACGTCGGTTGCGAGCCCGGTGACTACAGCCAGCTACTCGGCGCGGACGCGCCCGCACAGGCGATGTGGGGCAACGCCACGTCGATCGTGCCGGCGCGTATCGCCTACTACCTCGACCTGCAGGGCGCGGCCATCGCCGTCGACACCGCGTGCTCGAGCGCTCTGGTGGCCATGCATCTGGGCTGTCAGGCGCTCTGGAATGCCGAACTCGATCTCGTCATTGCCGGCGGCGTGTCGATAGGCTGCGCGCCGGCGGCTTACGGTGGTCCAGCGGCTGCCGGCATGCTCTCCGGCACCGGCCGTTGCCACACGTTCGATGCGCAGGCCGACGGCTTCGTGCCCGGAGAAGGCGTCGGTGCGGTGGTGCTGCGGCGCCTCGATGACGCCCTGCGCGACGGCGATGTCCTGCACGGCGTGATCCGTGGATCGGGCATCAACCAGGACGGTGCGACGAACGGCATCACGGCACCGAGCGCACGCTCTCAGGAACGCCTGGAATCGCAGGTCTACGACACCTTTGGCGTTCATCCCGACGAGATCGATCTGATCGAGGCACACGGTACCGGTACTCCGCTCGGTGACCCGATCGAGATCAACGCGCTGACGCGCGCGTTCCGCCGCAAGACCGCGCGCAGGCGCTACTGTGCGATCGGCACCATCAAGAGCAATCTTGGCCACGCGCTCGCCGCATCCGGCATGGCGGGACTGTTCAAGGTGCTGCTGTCGCTCAAGCACCGGCAGATGCCGCCGTCGCTGCATTTCCATACCCCGAACCCACACATCGACCTCGACAACAGTCCGTTCTTCGTCAACACGGCGTTGCGCGAATGGCCCCGCGGCGTCGATGCGGTTGGCGCGCCGCGGCCGCGGCGCGCCGCGCTGAGCGCGTTCGGCATGAGCGGCACAAACGCGCACCTGGTGATTGAGGAAGCGCCGGTGCGCGAGCGGGCGCGGGTGGCGCGGCCGGAGTATCTGGTCGTGCTGTCGGCGCGCTCGGCGGAGCAGTTGCGTACGCAGGCTGAGCGTCTGCTGGCGCATGGCAAACGCCAGGACGACGTAGCGCTCGGCGACATGGCTTACACGCTGCTGGCGGGACGCAAGCACTTCGCGCACCGGCTGGCGTGCGTGGTGCCTGATCAGGCGGCGCTGACGGTGGCGCTGACGCGCTGGCTGGCGGGCACGACGAGCGAGTCGGTGTACGTGGGCGAGCTCAAGGACAAGAGCAGTCGCGAACGGGCGGCGCTGAAGGAATACGGCCAGGCGTGCGTGGCGGCGTGCGTGGACGGCGGGCTGCCGGCAGCCGAGTACCGGCAGAAGCTGGAGGTACTGGCAGACCTGTACGTGCAGGGCTACGCGCTGGATTTTGCGGCCTTGCTGGCGGACGGCGGTTACGGTCGCGTGTCGCTGCCGACCTATCCGTTCGCCCGGCAGCGCTACTGGGTGGAGGCGGTGCCGGCGGTGTATGCGGCAGAGCCGCTCACCGGTACGCGCGCAACGCTGCATCCGCTGCTGCACGAGAACACCAGCGACATGTATGAGCTGCGCTACAGCAGTGTGTTCGACCGCGGCGCGAGCTCTGTCGAAGGTGGTGAGCTGGCGAGCGCTGCTGTACTGGAAATGGCGCGCGCGGCCCTGGAACTGGCGGGCGGATGGCGCGTGGACGAAACCACGACGCTGTCTCTCGCCGACGTGGTCTGGGAAACGGCGGTGAAGATCGGGTCTGGGCCGCAGCGCGTGCACATCGGGCTGTATGCGCA
>JAAFHE010000532.1 GCA_013298265.1 Lysobacterales bacterium
CACATGCTGCAACGTCTGAGTTAGTGTTTCTTGGAGAAGGCGCAAAGTAAGAAGGGGAGCGTGGTGAACACGCTCCCCTTCTACATCAACTCAATGGCGTTCGGCTTATCTGACTGGCATTGCGCCTCGGCGGGGTTTTTCTTGAATTCGGCAAGTCCACGCTGATGCGCGAATGAGGAAAGAGGTGGGAGGAGTGAGAAATGAGTCAGAGCAGATCGTGGCTTCCACTCATTTCTCACTTTTCTCCCTTCATTGCCAAAGAAAAACCCCGCCTCGGCGGGGTTTTTCTTGAATATTGCGGTGAAATTTCAACGATTCGGCGGATCCGGGGTGAAATTGCCGGGGAACGGATCAGGCTGGCCCGGCCGCGGATACGGATGGTTGTGCGGGATCACGCCGCGCGCCACGAGATTGCGGTGGCTGTCGTAGCGCACCGCGACGACTTCGTAGGGCTTGTCGCTGAGGCGCTGGAAGGAGGTATAGGTCGCGTTGCTGTCCTCGCGGTCGCCATGGCCGGTGCCGAGGGATTCCTGCACCGGCGCGGATTCGCGCCGCGCCATCGAGTCCGCCGCGCCGCCGGTCGGTGCCGGCGGTGCCGCGGCCGGCATCTCCGGCGCGCGCTTGGCTTCGCCCGCGGTGCTGCTCTTGTCCACTTTGTTGCGATAGATCGGGGGGCGTACGACGTGTTCGCGGAATACCGCCAGGCCGATCACGCCGACGTTGCCGGGCCGGCCGGTCTGCGCCGCGTAGGATTCGCTCAGCGTGGTGAACTCGAACGCGGCGATCTCGCTCATGTTCTTGCGCCAGCCGGCGACTTCGGTGCTTTCGTAGGGGTCGAGCACGTAGCCGGTCTGCTCCGTCGCCGCGGTCTGGCCGCTGATTGCGTTGACGCCGTCGACCGACAGCACCGCGAGCACGCGTTCATTGCTGCGGTTGACGAGGCGCACGGCGTAACGGTGGCCGGGTGCGCCGGCGACGAAGGTTTCGCCGCGATGGGGGTATTGCCGGAGATTGGCGCCGGATTCGCGGTCGACGACGTGCAGGTCGACGAGCCGTCCGGCCTGGGCCGCGCTGGCGGCGAACACCAGCGGGAGCAGGGCGAGTAACCGGTGGTGCAGGGACATGGCGGATCTCCAGTGGGAAGGCGCCGGGTCAAACGCGGGCACCGCGGTCGCGGGGTTAGCCGGCCTGTTCGATCGGGAACGCCCGAGAGATCCGCTTCCGAACCCTGCTGCCCAGGCCGGAGGCCGCCGAGGCCGCGCCGGAATCACTCCGCCGCGGCTCAGATTCGGGTCGCCTCATTCCTCGACGAGCGTTGCGCCCACGGCGTTGGCGGCGACCGACGCAATGCCGGCGTCACGGGCCTTCTCCGACTCGTACATCTCGCTGTTGCCGATGATCTGGCCGTTGCCGGCCTTGAGACTGAAGTGGAACTTGCCGTCGCTGGCGACCTTTTTCTCGAAGCGCCCCGCGTCGGCGGCGTTGGTCTTGACCGATTCGACGCCGTTGCGCGCGCCGCTCTTGTCGACATAACCCTGGCTGGCCAGGATGATCTCGCCATTGCCGGCCTTGAGGTTGAAGTAGGTCTTGCCGCCCTTGCCGCTGAAGATCGTGAACTTGCCCGCCATTGGAAGCTCCTCGGTCGTTGATGGGTCCCCTGTGGCACGCAGTATCCCGCGGCGCAGTCGGCCTCGCCAGTTCTTTGCGGTACCGGTGCGCAGGCCCACGCGAAGACCTGCGCAGTCCGGCTTTGCCTTCGCGCCAGTCGCGGCCTTGGCTTACACTGGTCGGCCCTCTCGCCACCGCCTCGCCATGAGCAAGACCCGCGTCCTCACCGGCATCACCACCACCGGCACTCCGCATCTGGGCAACTACGTCGGTGCGATCCGCCCCGCGGTCGCCGCGAGCCTAAGCGACAATGTGGAATCGTACTATTTCATGGCCGACTACCACGCGCTGATCAAGTGCGACGACCCGGCCCGCATCGCACGCTCGCGCCTGGAGATCGCCGCGACCTGGCTGGCCTGCGGCCTCGATCCGGAGCGGGTGTATTTCTACCGCCAGTCGGATATTCCCGAAATTCCCGAATTGACCTGGCTGCTGACCTGCGTCACGGCCAAGGGCCTCATGAACCGCTCGCACGCGTACAAGGCATCGGTCGACGCGAACGCGGCCAGCGGCGAAGACCCCGACGCCGGCATCACGATGGGCCTGTACAGCTATCCGATCCTGATGGCCGCCGACATCCTGATGTTCAACGCGCACCGCGTGCCGGTCGGGCGCGACCAGATCCAGCACATCGAGATGGCGCGTGACATCGCCGCGCGCTTCAATCATCTGTTCGGCAACGGGCGTGATCACTTCACGTTGCCCGAAGCCGCCATCGAGGAAAGCGTCGCGACGCTGCCGGGACTCGACGGCCGCAAGATGTCCAAGAGCTACGACAACACCGTGCCGCTGTTCGAGGGTGGCGCGAAGAGGCTCAAGGAAACCATCGCCCGCATCGTCACCGATTCGCGGCTGCCCGGCGAAGCCAAGGACCCGGACAGCACCGCGCTGATGCCGATCTTCGGCGCGTTCGCCACGCCGAACGAAATCGCGGAATTCCGCGCCGCGCTGGCTGACGGGCTCGGCTGGGGCGAAGCCAAGCAGCGGGTGTTCGAGCGCATCGAACGCGACATCGCGCCGATGCGCGCGCGCTACGAGGAACTCATCGCAAAGCCGGGGCATATCGAGGACATCCTGCAGGCCGGCGCGGCGAAGTCGCGTCGTCTCGCGGCACCGTTTCTCGCGCAGTTGCGCGAGGCGGTTGGCCTGCGTTCCTTCGTGGCGCCGGCGCATACGACTGCGTCGAAAGTGTCTACGGGCAAGGCCGACAAGCCGCAGTTCAAGCAGTACCGCGAGAACGACGGCCGCTTCTACTTCAAGCTGCTCGATGCGGACGGCCGCCTGCTGTTGCAGAGCGAGGGCTTCGAGTCGCCCAAGCTCGCAGGCCAGTCCATCGCGGCGCTGCGCAGCACGGCATCGCTGCCGGCTGCCGGCTCCGGCTACACGCTGAGTGACGGCGTGACTGCAGCGGACGTGGAACAGGCGCTCGCGCAACTGGCGGAATAGCAGGCTGTTGAAAACTGCCTGCTGGCGGCGGTCTCTCGGTAGTTCGTTGTCCGGGTTGATCCAGAAACGGATCAACGCGCGGCGATCGTGCGCAAGCCGCGTTCGTTCCGTCTGACGCAACGCAAAATATTTTCGAAGAGCTGCCGGCAGACGTCTGCCCGCATTGGAACGGTTCAAGGGGGCAGCGTGATGGCGCGCAGTCGGCTGTTGGCGGTAGTCCGGTTGCTGGTTGCGATCGGCGGTTCGGGGATCGGCGCGGCGCTGGCGGTCAGTACGCCGCAGCCGCTGGTGAGCGCGCCGCTGGCGCCGCCGGCCACCGATGTCGTCCAGGTGGACTTTTCCCGATTGCCGCCGGAACTCGACTCGCTGCGGCTCGACGCGCTGGTGCTGCGTGGCGGCGTCGAGCGGCTGGCCGAGCGCTGCGGCGAACTCGTTCCCCTCGCGCGCGCCAGCGCCGCGGCGGAGCAGCGCCCCGGACCGTTGATGGTGCTGGGATTCTGCGCGCATGCAGCCGGTGATCCTGTTACCGCGTTGGCCGAATTCCAGCGCATGCGCGAGCGCGTCGCAGCGAGCCTCGC
>JAAFHE010000533.1 GCA_013298265.1 Lysobacterales bacterium
AGCCGATTTCGTCGGCTCGACCGCGGCGATGGTCACGCACCTCGCCGAACGCCGGCCGCACCGCGTCGTCATGATCACCGAGTGCTCGATGAGCGACAACGTCGCCGTGCAGTTCCCCGACATCGAATTCACGCGCCCCTGCAACCTGTGCCCGCACATGCGCCGCATCACCCTGCCGCGCATCCACGACGCACTGCTGCACATGCGTCACGAAGTGCAGGTCGACCCCGCCATCGCGGTGCGTGCGCGGCAGGCGGTGGAACGCATGCTGGCGTTCGGGCGTAAGGAGGCGGCGTGAGTGCAGCTGATCTTGCGAATGCCGTGAATGGATTGAGGGAATCGACCGATGCTCCTATCTGTGCGCGCCGCACGAGCCGCTGCAAGTCCGACTGCGACGTAACCGACGCAAGCGGCGCAGCAGTGTCTGCGTCGAGGAACACACCATCCCCACCCAACCCTCCGGCCCGTTGGGCGTTCAGGGCAACCAGAACCTACGGTCCTGAGCGGTTGCCCGTTCACCCCCTTGAAGGGGAGGGCTTGTTATCGCCACAACCGCGAAATCGCCCGGTTTTCGACGCGAACATGACGCGAGGCGTTGAAAACCCTCCCCTTGAAGGGGAGGGCTTGTTATCGCCGCAACCGGGAAATCGCCTGGTTTTCGACGCGAACATGACGCGAGGCGTTGAAAACCCTCCCCTTCAAGGGGAGGGTTGGGTGGGGATGGTGTTTGCATCACACATCACGGATGCGAATCGAAAAAGCCGGCGAAATTTCAGTCCTCAATCACTCTCCCGCTTCAACGCGAGCCGCCGAGCAGAGAGAGCGTCACCGTCGAGCACTCCGGCAGACTTCCGGACTATCCCATGCACTTCGATTTAATCGTCATCGGCTCGGGCATCGCTGGTCTTTCGACCGCGCTGGCCGCGGCGCCCAAGCGCGTCGCGCTGATCACGCGCGGCGAACTCGCGCGCGATGGGGCGAGCCGCTGGGCGCAGGGCGGCATCGCCGCGGCGCTCGCGCCGGGTGACAGCGCCGCGGCGCATGCGCGCGACACGCTGACGGCCGGCAACGGGCTGAACGACGAGGTCGCCGTCGCGGCATTGACGCAGGGCGCGGCTGGGGCGATCGACTGGCTCACGGCCTGCGGCGTCGGTTTCGACCGGTCCGGTGACCACTACAGCCTCGGTCGCGAGGCGGCCCACTCGCAGGCGCGCATCGTGCACGCAAACGGGGACGCGACCGGTGCTGTCGTCATGCAGGCACTGGCGCTTGCCGTCGGTGCGGCCGCGCACGTGCACTGTTTCGAACAGCATTGCGCAACCGCATTGCTGCGCGACGGCGCGCGTATCGCTGGCGTTGCTGCGCACGGTCCGCAGGGCGCGCTTGCGCTGACCGCCGACGCGGTTGTCCTCGCGACCGGTGGCATCGGCGCGCTGTACCGGTATACGACCAATCCGGATACCGCCGATGCCTCGGGGCTCGCGCTCGCGCTCGACGCCGGTGCGGCATTGTCGGATATGGAATTTGTACAGTTTCATCCGACCGCGCTGCGCACGCGCGACGAGCGCGGCGGCCAGCTGCCGCTGCTGACCGAAGCCTTGCGCGGTGCCGGGGCGGTGCTGGTCAACAGCGCGGGCCGGCGCTTCATGGCGGCAGTTGCGCGCGACGCCGAACTCGCGCCGCGCGATGTCGTCGCACGCGCCGTATGGGGCGAACTGGAACGCGGACAGCAGGTCTGGCTCGACGCGACGCGTGCCGTCGGTGCGGATTTCCCACAGCGCTTTCCGACCGTATTCGCCAGTTGCGCGGCTGAGGGGCTGGATCCGCGCCGCGAAGCGATTCCCGTCGTGCCGGCGCAGCACTATCACATGGGTGGCGTGTCTGTGGACGCACAGGCGCGCAGCTCGCTGGATGGCCTCTACGCGGTCGGCGAGGTCGCCTGCAGCGGTGTGCATGGCGCGAACCGGCTGGCGAGCAATTCGCTGCTCGAAGGGCTGGTGTTCGGCCGCGCGCTGGGCCAGCGCCTCGCCGCGCAGCCGCGCCGGCGCAAAGCGTCGTCGATTGACGGGGGAGCACAGGAAATGGCCGGGATCGCGCCGGCATTCGACGCAGCGATCCGCGACCTGCTGTGGCGCCATGTCGGCCTCGTGCGCGATGCGGCGGGGCTGCAGCACGCGCAGCAGTCGCTGCAGTCCTTGCGCGCGAACGCGCAGACTCGCGCCGAGCGCCAGCGCCTTGCGGTCGCCGGGCAGATCACCGCGGCGGCACTGCAGCGCCGCGACAGTATCGGCGCACACTTCCGCCGCGATGCGGCGCAGATGCTGGCCGGCTGACCCGCGCCGCCGGATCGTGGTTGCTTGGCCGTCCTGTCCGGCTGGATCTGTGCGCAGGGACGACGCGGCGGAAGCAGGCGAAGCGCGGCACCACGGCCACCGCCGCGCCGGTCTGCTGCCCGCACTCCGCCACGGACGGGTGCTAGGCTTGCGGACTGTCCACGCCGTAGCGACCGAGCCGCGGCCTGAGACCGCTGCGGCACTCGCGCCGCAGTGTCCTGCCGCGAGCCGAATCCATGCCGAGCGCAACGCGTCCCACCCTGGTCATAGGCAACAAGAACTACTCCTCCTGGTCGCTGCGGCCGTGGCTGCTGCTGCGCCATCACCGGGTCGATTTCGAGGAGGTGCGGCTGCCGCTGGATACGCCGGAGTTCTATGCGGCGATCGGCCGCTATTCGCCGACCGGCCGCGTGCCGGTGCTGCGCGTGGACGACCTCGTCGTGTGGGATTCGCTCGCGATCGTCGAATACAGCAACGAGCGCTGGCTGGACGGTGCCGGCTGGCCGCGCGACATCGCGGCGCGCGCGCGTGCGCGCGCTGTCAGCGCGGAAATGCATTCGGGCTTTGCGAACTTGCGTGCGCAGTGTCCGATGGACTGCGTCAAACGCAGCACGGCGCCGGTCAGCGCCGACGTGCTGCGCGACATCGAACGCATCGGCGCGCTCTGGCGCGACTGCCGCGCGCGCCACGGCGCGAACGGTCCGTTCCTGTTCGGCGAATTCAGCATCGCCGACGCGATGTATGCGCCGGTCGCGCTGCGCATCGTCAGCTATGCCATTCCGGTCGGACCGGTCGAGCGCGACTACATCGACGCGCTGCTCGCGCTGCCGGCGCTGCGCGAATGGTTGTCGGACGCGGAGGCGGAGCAGCGCCTGAGGCGGGAATCGCGATGAATGAGGCGGCGTGAGCCGCTCCGACGGCGGAGCGGCTTGCGCGGCCGTTCCACGCCCCTATCTGCAGGGCACCGCAATGATTGACTTCAAGGAGAACCCTCATGCTTGGTATCGGCGCCTGGAAGCAACGTCTCGTCGACCCCGCCGCGGCCTTGCCCGGCCGCGAACAGCCGCTGCCACTGGACAATCGCCACTACGTCAGTGGCCAGCCCCTGCGCGGCGAATTCCCCGGTGCGCGCCGCGTGCTGTTCGGCATGGGCTGCTTCTGGGGGGCGGAGCGCAAGTTCTGGTCCATTCCCGGCGTGCTGACGACCGCGGTGGGCTATGCCGGCGGCCATACGCCGAACCCGACCTATGAGGAAACCTGTTCCGGCGAGACCGGCCACAGCGAAGTCGTGCTCGTGGTCTACGATCCGACCGTGATTGCGTTCGAATCGCTGCTGAAAGTGTT
>JAAFHE010000534.1 GCA_013298265.1 Lysobacterales bacterium
GCGGGGATCTGGGCAGAGCTTCTCAGGCTCGATGCCGGCACGGTCGGCGTCAACGCCAACTTCTTCGAGCTTGGCGGCCATTCGCTGCTGATGATCCGCCTTATGGAAAACATCCGCCGCAGCTTCGGCGTCAGCATCGAAGTTCACAAACTCTTTGATTTGCGTACTTTGGGAAGCCTTGCTTTTCATATTTCGGGACATTTGCGCGTCGCAAAAATGACGATCGCCGAGAACGACACCCTCGGGCTCGATGAAATGGAGGCGGTGATTTGAACGCGCTTAATTCACTCTTCGACGCGCTCGAGAAAAAAGGGATTCGGCTGGGCGTGGACGACAACGGTGCCCTCCGCATCCGTGGCGACAAGTCCGCCCTGAACGAATCGCTGTTGAGCGAGATCCGTCAACACAAGCAGCAAATCGTTGCCTGGCTGAGTTCCGGTGGGATGTCGGAAGATGCGGCGGAAATTGCCGTCATCGCCCGCGATGGTGGAAACCTTCCGTCATCGTTTGCACAGCAGCGCCTGTGGTTCGTTGATCAGCTCGGTGGCGGCAGCGCGCAGTACAACATGCCAGGGGCGATGCGCATCAATGGGGACTTCGACGCAGATATTGCCGAGCAGGCCTTGCGCAGTATCGTCGAGCGCCATGAGCCACTGCGCACGATATTTGTGTACAGCGACGACGGTCCAATGCAGCGGATCCGCACGACCTTCGATTTCCGCCTGGAGCGTGTCGACTTGCGCTCGCTTGCCGGGGTGGAGCAAGCGCAGGCGGTGACCGGGATCTTGAATGCAGATGCTGCACGCGCTTTCGATCTTGGCCGTGACCTGATGCTGCGTGCGTCCTTCATCTGGCTGGCGCCGGGCGAGGGCGTGCTCGTGTTCAACATGCATCACATCGCCTCGGACGGCTGGTCGATGGGCATCCTCGTCAATGAGTTCAGCCAACTCTATGAGGCGATCCGAAACGGCCGGCGCAACCCGCTGCCGCCGCTGGTGGTGCAGTACGCCGACTACGCGGCCTGGCAACACCAATGGCTGGCCGGAGAACGGCTGGAGCGCCAGCTAGCCTATTGGGAGCGTCAGCTCACGGGCATTCCCCAGGTGCATGCGTTGCCGCTGGATCGCCTCCGGCCATCCTTGCAGACATTCGTCGGTGCGGCGCATCTCGTCCGGGTCGATACGGGCATGGCCGACACGCTGCGACGGATGGCGCTGGCGAACGATGTCACTTTGTTCATGTTGCTGCATGCGGCCTTGTCGGCCCTGCTGGCCCGCTACAGCGGCAATGCGGATGTCGTCGTCGGGACACCGATGGCCAATCGGCGGCGCAAGGAACTGGAACCGCTGGTCGGCTTTTTCGTCAATACCCTCGTATTGCGCACGGATGCTCCTGCTTCAGTCCAATTTTCGGAATACCTGCGCCAGGTAAAAACCGTCAATCTCGATGCACAACAGCATCAGGACGTGCCCTTCGAACATGTGGTTGAGCGGCTCCGGCCGCAGCGCAGCGCCAGTCATACCCCGCTGTTCCAGATCGTCTTCAGCATGGACACCAGCGAGGTGGGAGAGGAGCGATTGCCGGCGCTCACCCTGACGCCAATGCTGGGCGACGCCATCATCGCCAAGTTCGACCTCACCGTGAACGTGGTTGATGCCGCCGACGGGCTGTCGGTGAGCTTTGTCTACAATAAGGATTTGTTCGATTCCGAGACAATGCTGCGGATGGGTGAGCATTTCGCCGCCGTTCTCGAGCGGATCGCGACGAATCCGGACACAACCCTCGGTCACCTGACACGCCCGACCGATGCCGAACTGCACCACGTGGTGCGTGTGCTCAACCAGACAAGCGGCAACTATGCGCTCGATCACTGCCTGCACGAACTGTTCGAGGCACAGGTGGCAGGGGCGCCCGAAGGCATTGCGCTCAGTGACGACAGTCAGACATTGACCTATCGCGAACTGGACGAGCGCAGCAATCGCCTTGCGCACTATCTGCGTGCACAGGGTGTTGGCCCGGATGTGCGCGTCGGGCTCTGTGTGGAACGCTCGGTGGAAATGATCATCGGGATTCTTGGCATCCTCAAGGCCGGCGGTGCCTACGTACCTTTGGATCCGGACTATCCCACCGACCGCCTGGCGTACATGCTGGTCGACAGCGCACCGGCAATATTGTTGACGCAGTCACGCTTGCTGGATCGCCTGGAGGCGTGCGTTGTACCGAGGCTGTGTCTTGACGCAGATGGCGGCACCCTTGATGCGTGGCCGACGGAATCGATTCCGGCAGTGACCATTGGGCTGACGCCGCGTCATCTTGCATATGTGATTTACACGTCAGGCTCCACCGGCCAACCGAAAGGCGTAATGAATGAACATGCCGGTGTGCTTAACCGGCTGCTGTGGGCGCGCGATACCTATTCGTTCGGCCGCGACGAGCACGTTCTGCAGAAAACGCCTTTCAGTTTCGATGTATCGGTGGCGGAAATCTTCCTGCCGCTGCTGACCGGTGCGAAGTTGGTGATGGCCCGGCCGGGTGGTCATCTCGACCCGCAGTACTTGGCCGCGAAAATCAAGCAAGAAGGTATTACCCACCTGCACTTCGTGCCATCGATGCTCCAGGTGTTTCTCGACCACGGCTCGGTAGACGATTGCCGGGGGCTACGCAGAGTCCTGTGCAGTGGCGAGGCACTGCCTCCGGCATTGAAAGCGCGATTCCTGGCGTTGTTGCCCGAAGTGGCGCTGCAAAACCTGTACGGTCCGACCGAGGCGGCAGTCGATGCAACAGCGTGGTGGTGCAGCCCGGACGCGCGCCAGGACATCGTTCCCATCGGACGCCCGATCTCCAACATGTGTGTGTATGTTCTGGATGATCAAGGGGGCCCGGTTCCCCAAGGTGTGACCGGGGAAATGTACCTGGGCGGAATCGGCGTCGCACGGGGATATCACAATCGCCCCGACCTGACAGCCGAGCGCTTTGTTGCCGACCCATTCCGCGACGCACCGGATGCGTATATGTATAAAACTGGCGACCTTGCCCGGTGGCTGCCGGATGGCTGCCTTGAGTATCTCGGTCGCAATGACTTCCAGGTCAAGATTCACGGGGTTCGCATCGAGCTGGGCGAGATCGAGCACCAGATTTCGACCTTGCCAAGTGTCCTCGCTGTCGTAGTTATCGCCCGCGAGGACGTACCTGGCGATAAACGCCTGGTGGCCTACCTTGTGCGGGAAGGTGCGCCACTACCGGCGGCAGAGGTGACCGTGCAGCTGCGCCGCGGCCTGCAGTCGCGCTTACCGGACTACATGCTGCCGTCGGCGTTCGTGGTGTTGGAGGCATTGCCGCTGACGCCGAACGGCAAGGTCGACCGCAAGGCCCTGCCGGCACCGGACGGTGCGCTGCTGGGTGAGTATGTCGCGCCGGCTACGCCGACCGAGGAGGCACTGACCGGGATCTGGTCGCAGTTGCTCAAGCGCGACATGACGCAGATCAGCGCCACGGCGAACTTCTTCGAGCTGGGCGGACACTCGCTGATGTCGGTGCGTCTGGTGGCGGAGATTCGCAGCCAACTGGGCGTGGAGTTGCAGATCCGCGATGTGTTCGAGGCATTGCGCCTGGACCAGTTATCAGCCGTGATCGATCGCAGCCGCAAGACTGCCGTACGTCCGCAAGTGAC
>JAAFHE010000535.1 GCA_013298265.1 Lysobacterales bacterium
GCAGCACGCTCGAGCGCTACGACGAAGCACGCCTGCAGATGGAGCTGGAATACCTGCCGCAATGGCTGCTGCAGCGCCATCTCGGCGTCACGCTGGAATGCACCGAGTGGGATGTCGTCGAACTCGCGTTCCGCCGCATCCTCAACGCGGTGCAGGCGCAGCCCTACTGCTTCGTGCATCGCGACTTCCATAGCCGCAATCTCATGATCGCCGCACCGTCGCCGGGCCTCATCGATTTCCAGGGCGCGCTGCATGGGCCGCTGACCTACGATCTCGCCTCGCTGCTGCGCGACTGCTATATCGCCTGGCCGCCGGCACGGGTCGAGGCATGGGTCGAGGCCTACCGGCTGCGCCTCGTCGCGGCCGGCCGCACCACGGCCGACGCGGCGCTGTTCCTGCGCTGGTTCGATTTCACCGGGCTGCAGCGCCACATCAAGGTACTGGGGCTGTTCTGCCGGCTGTGCTATCGCGACGGCAAGCCGCAGTACCTGCAAGACCTGCCGCTGGTGCTGAACTACGTGCTCGACGTCGCCGGCCGCTACGCGGAACTCGCCGATTTCGCCGCACTGCTCACGCGCTTCGTCGGCGACACGGACTTGCGCACCAGCCGCGACGCGGCGGCCGGCGCATGAAAGCGCTGATCTTCGCCGCCGGCAAGGGCGAACGCATGCGGCCGCTGACGACGCACACGCCCAAGCCATTGCTGCGCGCCGGCAACCGGCGCCTGATCGACCGGCATCTCGAACGTCTCGCCGCGTTTGGCGTGCGCGACGTGGTCATCAACACCTCGTGGCTGGCGGAGACATTTCCGGCCGCACTCGGCGATGGTGCGGACTGGGGCCTGCGCATCCACTACAGCAACGAAGGCATCGAACCGCTCGAGACCGGCGGCGGCATGCGCCTCGCGCTGCCGCTGCTCGGCAACGAACCGTTCCTCGCGCTCAATGGCGACATTCACTGCGACTTCGATCTCGCGCGGCTGAAATTGCGAGACGACGATCTCGCCTGCCTCGTGCTGGTCGACAATCCGCCGCATCATCCACAAGGGGATTTCGTGCTCTCCGGCGATCGCCTCGTCACGGATACTCCGGCCGCGGCGCGGCTGACCTTCTCCGGCATCGGTCTATACCGTCCCGCCCTGCTCGACGACTGGCGCGCCTGCATCGGCGACACAGCCGGTGCCGACGCGACACCACCGCGCTTCAAGCTCGCGCCGCTGCTGCACGCGGCCATCGCACGCGGCCGCGTTGCCGGCCTGCGTCATCGCGGTGCATGGACCGACGTGGGTACGCCGCAGCGGCTGGCCGAGCTTTCTGCGCAACTGGAAGCCGGCGAATGATTGTTCGTGTCGTGCGCGGCGTGGCACTCATTCTCCCACTCATGCTGCTCGGCGCCTGCGCTACGCGAACACCGCGCAGCGCAAACGGCGATGCCGGCGAAGCGCAGTCGTTCGATCTGCTGCACTACGACGTGCGCGTCGAGCCCGACATCGCGACACAGACGGTGCGCGGCGAAGCCACGCTGCGCCTGCGTGCGCTGTATGACCGTCTGACGGTCATCACGCTCGACAACGACGGCCTCGTGATCGATGCGATACGGCACGGCGACGACACGCTGCCCTTCACGCAGTCCGGAAAACATTTCGTGATCACGCTGCCGCAGGCCTTGCGCCGCGGCCGCACGATCGACATCGATCTGCATTACCACGGCACGCCGCGGTTCGGCCTGCAGTTCGCGCCCGAACGCAGCCAGGTCTATACGATTTTCTCGACCAGCCAGTGGCTGCCCGGCATCGACAGTCCCAGCGAGCGCGCGAGCCTAGACCTGCGCGTAATCCTGCCACGCGGCCTGGCCGCCATCGGCAACGGCGAACCGGTCGCGCAGACCACGCTCGCCGATGGACGTGAACAGTTCCACTGGCGCCAGCGCCGCCCGATACCGGGCTATGTCATGGGTTTCGCCGCCGGCCGCTTCCGTGACCTGCGCACGCGTGAGGGAGGCGTCGCGCTGCGCTTTCTCGGCGAGGGCTACAGCGACGACGAACTGCGCCGCGTCTTCGCCGAGACCGGCAACATGCTGCGCTACTTCGCGCGCCGCTCCGGCGTGGCGTATCCGGACCGCGGCTATGCCCAGGCGCTGGTCGCCAGGACTATCGGCCAGGAGCTGTCGGGATTCGCACTGCTGTCGGACGACTACGCCCGGCGCGTGCTTGCCGACCCAGCCGCGACCGGCCTGATCGCGCATGAAGTTGCGCACCAGTGGTGGGGCAACGAGGTCACCTGCCGCGAATGGACGCATTTCTGGCTCAACGAAGGCCTGGCCACGTTCATGGCCGCTAGCTGGCAGGAACAGCGCTACGGCGCGCAGGCCTACCAGCGACAGGTCGACGCCTGGCGCAAGCATCACGCCGAACTCATTGCCGCCGGGCGCGACAAGCCACTGGTGTTTCCGGACTGGAACAAGCCCAGTGCGGAGGACCGCACCGTGGTCTACCAGAAAGGCGCGCTCGCGCTGCATGAGTTGCGCAGCCGGCTTGGCGATGCAGCGTTCTGGCGCGGAATTTCCTTTTATACAAAAATAAACTTTGGAAAATCCGTCGAGACCGCCGATTTTCAGGCAGCAATGGAACGTGCCAGCGGCCAGGACCTGGCCGCGTTCTTCGACGAATGGGCCTACGGCGCCGCACCGCGCTGAGGCGGTGCCGAACTGCCATCGGCTCCGCGATGCACAGTAGCCTGAAGGTCAGGCCAGGCCGGCCAGACGCCGCCGCAACGGCGCGAGCGCGGCGCTGTGGCGCGCAAGGATACGCTCGGCCACTGCCTCGCCCGATTCCAGTCCGCCTTCCATGAAACCCTGGTTGTCGGGCGAACAGTGTTCGCCGGCAAAGTGCAGATTTCCACTCGGTGTGGCGATGTGCTCGCGCAGGCCGGTCCAGTCGCCCGGACCGAAGCAGGCATAGCTGCCCTGGGTCCACGGATGGCTGGGCCAGTGGAAGCGCGCTTCCCGCGCCGCACCGCGCGAGGCGGCGATGCCGGGCCAGACCGCATCGAGAGATGCGGCGGCCTGGTCGGCCTGGAACTTCGGCGTGCCCTGGCCGATGTCGAGCCCGTGCCGGCCGCCGGTGAAATTGGTCAGGATGCCGGCGGCGCCGGCCTGCTGGCGGCTGGTTTCCCAGGTGGTCTGCAGGCCCAGGTCGCACATCAGGCTGCCGTTGCCGATGCGGTTCTCGCGCCAGACGCGCCGCTCGAATCCGATCATGAGTTTCGCATTCGTGCCGTAACGCAGCCGCGCGATCGCGTCGCGCTGGGCCGCGGGCAGTTCCACATCCAGGCGCACCTGGCGCAGGGTCGTGAACGGCAGTGCGAGGATGACCTGCGCCGCGCGCACCTGCGTACTTGCGCCGCCGCGGCGCAGCGACAGCACGTAGCGGCCGTCGGCGGACTGGCGCAGCGCTTCGAGCACCGTGCCGGTCTCGATCGCATCGTCTAGCTTCGCGGCCAGCGCGGACGTCACGAGGTCGTTGCCGCCGCGTACGTGGTAACGCTCGTCGCTGTCGCCGAACAGGTGGAACTTGTCGGTACTGGCGTCGATGAAGGTCAGCAGGTTCAGCGCCGACTGCTGGTCGCATTCCAGCCCCATCTCGGTGGTATAGGCCACCTCGAGCA
>JAAFHE010000544.1 GCA_013298265.1 Lysobacterales bacterium
CCTCTGGAGCCGTGCAGCAAGCTGCACGGCCCCAGGCGGGCAAGTGAAGATTTACCAATGTCCTCCGCGCATCAGCGCCGCCACGGCGATCTGCTCGTTGGTCGGCTGCTCCAGTTCCGCCCGCCCCGCCATGCCCTTGGCAGCGGCGGAATCCGGGAACAGACGGAACGCCGAGTTCATGATGATTTCGTAGGCGCGCGGCGCCAGCGAATAGAGGATGGAGGCGAAGATGCCCAGTCGCGTGGCAATGCGCACGGGGCGCTTGACGATGGCCTCGACGACGAGGTCGGCCGCTTCTTCAGGCGACAGCGTCGGCACGTGGTCGTACATCTTGGTCGGCGCGATCATCGGCGTCTTCACCAGCGGCATGTTGATCGTGGTGAAGTGGATGCCGAGGTCGGAATACTCGGCCTGGGCGCAGCGTGAGAACGCGTCGAGCGCCGCTTTTGATGCGACATAGGCCGAGAAGCGCGGCGCATTCGTGAGCACGCCGATCGAGGAGATGTTGATGATATGGCCGCGGCGTTTCTCCGACATGCCGGGCAGGACGCCCATGATCAGCCGCAGCGCGCCGAAATAGTTCAGCTGCATCGTGCGTTCGAAATCGTGGAAACGGTCAAAGCTCAGCGCGATCGAGCGGCGGATAGAACGGCCGGCGTTGTTGACCAGCACGTCAACGCCGCCGTGGTCGGCAACGACCTGCTTGACGAAGGCATCGCAACTGCCCAGGTCGGACAGGTCGACGACGTAGGTGAAGCAGCTGCCGCCGGCCGCTTCGATCTCCTTCTTCGCGACGGCCAGTTCTTCCTCGCCGCGCGCACAGATCACGACCTTCGCACCGGCCGCGGCGAGCTTCAGCGCGACAGCCTTGCCGATGCCCGAGGAACCGCCGGTCACCACGACAACGCGATTCTTGACCTTGCCGCTGAGCGAGTGGTCGATGAACAGGTCCGGGTCGAGGTGACGCTCCCAGTAGTCCCAGATGCGCCAGGCGTAGTCCTCGAGCTTGGGCAGCTTGATCTTCGAGCCCTTGAGCGCGCGCTCGGTCTCGCGGCAGTCGAAACGCGTCGGGTAGTTGATGAACTTCATGACTTCGCGCGGGATGCCGAAGTCGCGCAGGATCATGTTGGTCATGCGCTTGATCGGCGGCAGGCTGCTCAGTGCCGTGCGGATGCCGCCCGGTATGAACGCGAACATGCGAGCGTCCAGACGCATGGTCATCTGCGGCGCATGGCCGGCGCGCGCGAAGATGTTGAGCACCTCGCCGATACGCCGCGGCGCAGGATCAGTCAGGTGGAAGCAATGGCTGTCCAGTCCGGCCTTGTGCGCGATGTGGTCCATCGCCGCAGCGACCCAGTCCACCGGCACAAGGTTCAGCCGCCCGCCTTCCAGGCCTATGGTCGGCATCCACGGCGGCAGCGTCTCGCGCAGCTTCTTGATGAGGCGGAAGAAGTAGTAGGGGCCGTCGATCTTGTCCATCTCGCCGCTGCCCGAATTGCCGATCACGATGCCGGGGCGGTAGATGCGCCAGGGACGCGTGTATTCGGTGCGCACCAGACCTTCGGAATCGTGCTTGGTGCGGAAGTAGGGATTGTCGAGGTCTTCGGCCTCGTCGAACATGTCTTCGCGGAACACGCCCGGATACAGGCCGGCCGCGGCGATCGAGCTGGTGTGGTGGAAGCAGCCGGCCTTGACCGCCTCGCCGAGTTCCATCGCATGCCGCGTACCGTCCATGTTCGCGACGCGCTGGCTTTCAGCGTCGGCAGACAGATCGTACAAAGCAGCAAGGTGGAAAAAGTGCTGAACTTTGCCGGTCAGCGTCTTGAGCAGCGCCGGCGTCACGCCCAGCCGCGGCTTGGACAGATCGCCGGTGACTGCGACCAGCCGCTTGTCGTCGGTGCCGAGGCTTTCCTTGAGCTGCTCGAACTTGTCGGCGGAACCCTTGCGCACAAGGCAGTAGATCGTGCCCTTGCGCTCGAGCAGCTTGGCGACGAGATGACGACCGATAAAGCCGGTGGCACCGGTGACGAAGTAGGTCATTCGTTTCCCCTTGCGAAATCGCGCCCGCATCATGGCGCGCCTGGACGGGCGTGTCGCCCCGCAGCGATGAGCGACTAGCAATGTGCAGTGAAAGCAGGCGGCCGGCGCCTTCTGCCACTACCCACTCCTCTCCCCTCGGTTCTCTCCTTCCGGAGCATAAGATAGTCCTGCAACGGTACGCTTTCCAAGCAGGTTTCAAACGTCCGATTGACAGGCATGCAGATGGCCCTGTTGATGGCCTTGTCGGCCGCGTTGACCGCCCTGGGGTCGCGTGATACAAGCTCGCATTCACCGCACACACAGATGCGGGATACCGATAACCCCGAGAGCGAGCCATGTCCGACCTGACCAGCAAATTCGAGGCAGCGGCGAAGCAGGCGATGAGTCTGCCGGAACGTCCCGACAACGACACGCTGCTGAAACTCTACGCGCTGTACAAGCAAGGCTCTGCCGGCGATGTGTCCGGCCCGAAACCGGGGTTCTTCGATTTCGTCGGCACCGCCAAGTACGAAGCCTGGGCCAAGCTCAAGGGCACCAACAGCGAAGAAGCCATGCAGAAATATGTGGACCTCGTAAAGAAGCTGGGCGGCTGATGCCCGACCTTGCGTTGCGCGGACTGCCCGGAGATCGCTGATGGCCCGACGTACGCGCGAGCGGATCCTTGAAACCGCCCTGGTCATGTTCAACTCCCAGGGCGAGCCCAACGTCACCACGAACCACATCGCCGACGAGCTGGAAATAAGCCCCGGCAATCTGTACTACCACTTCCGCAACAAGGACGACATCGTCGAGCAGCTGTTCGCCGCGTACGAGACGCGCATGGACGAAGCGCTGCAGGTGCCGCAGGAACGCCTGCCCAACCTCGAAGACATCTGGATGCAGTTGCATCGCGTGTTCGAGTGCATGTGGGACTTCCGCTTCCTGTACCGCGATCTGGTCGACATCCTCTCGCGCAACCGCAAGCTCAAGCTGCATTTCGGCCGCATGCTCAATCGCGCCGCGGCCAGCGCTACCGAAGTGCTCAAGGGACTTGCTCAGGCCGAAATCCTGCGCGCGACGGTCGACGAGATCCGCGCCAGCGCCGAGAATGTGCTGCTGCTGACCACGTTCTGGCTCAACTTCAACGCGGTGCGCAATTCGCGCGTCGATCCGAACCAGGAAGACCTGAACCAGGGCATCTATCAGGTCATGCTGCTGATCGCGCCGTTCCTGCGCGATGCGGAGCGCCTGCATCTGAACACGCTGGCCCAGGCCTACCGGCGCTGACGCTACCCGCAAGTCCGTTGCGGACGCACCTTGGATGTAGCGCTGCGCTACCGTCCGGACTCCGCAATCGGCGGCACGCTTCACGTTTGCACGGCGCGTCGAGGCGATCCGATTTGCACAAGTCCGGACGGCGTCCGGCTCCACCGTTCAATCGCGCTGGCTCAGGGCCGGCATCGCCAGTACGCGGCTGTGCTCGCGGACATCGTCGGGCCAGCCCGCGGTGCAATCGGCGAAACGCGCCGCATCGCCTGCGAAGAGCGCGCGCAGCGCTTCTTCGAAACCGGGTGCGTCGCCGGCCATGGCC
>JAAFHE010000536.1 GCA_013298265.1 Lysobacterales bacterium
CCGCGATTAACCCGCGCCACTCAGTGCTGCAACACACTTCAGCTCGATCGCGATCGGCGTCGGCAGCGCAGTGATGCCTAGCGTCGTGCGGCAGGGCTGCGCGGTCGTGAAGTGTTCGGCGTAGAGGCGGTTGTAGGCCGCGAAATCGCGGCTCATGTTGGTGAGATAGACAGTGACGTCGACGAGGTCTTCCCAGCGTGCACCGGCTGCTTCGAGCACGGCGCGCACGTTGGCGAAGACCTGGCGGCATTGCGCCTCGATGTCGTAAGCGACGAGGCGGTTGTCGGCGTCGTAGACGTTGCCGGGAATGGTGTTGCTGCCCGGTGTGCGCGGGCCGACGCCGGACAGGAACAGCAGGTTGCCGACGCGGCGTGCATGCGGATAGGCGCCGACCGGCGCCGGCGCGTTGCCGGCGTGGACGTGACCCGTTTGGACGGTACCGGTGTGCTCGGGGTTGGCTTGTTCGGGACTGCCGTGTGCGGGGTCGCTCATGGATTGCGTTCCTTGCTGCTGCCGACGGTGATGTTCTGTGTGTTGACGACCTGGCTGTCCGGGCCGCTTGCGCGCACGCGATAGCGGCCCGGGCGCAGGTACAGATCGGTGCGCAGCTGGTTGACGGTGCGGAACTTGCGTTCGCTGCCGGTCAGCGACGAATCGCTGAGGCCGATCACGGTGCGGTCGGCCGGGATCGCATCGTCGCCTTCACCGATATAGCGTGCCTCGATCATGCAGGGCATGACCGAACGGCAGATTTCGCCGTCGATGGTATAGGGCTGGCGTGAGCCGCCGAGGCTGAGCCAGCTCTGCCGGCCGTTGTCGTGCGTATACGGCGGCAGCGCGATGCTGAGGTCGTACTGGCCTTCGCGCAGGCTCCAGGGCTTGCCGTCCTTCGCGACGAAGGCGACGGCGGTCTTCGGCGGCGACTTCGCCAGCAGTGCGCGATAGTACGGATGATCCTGACTGGTTTCGGTATGCGGGATCAGCATGGTCTGCTCGACGGTCAGCGGATCGATATGCGCGATCTTGCGGAAGTGCTGCGCCATGCTCGCGCCGCCGAGGTACTTGCCCGATTCGACGATATGCGCATAGCCGGCGTTGACCACGACGCGGGCCTTGGGGTCGCCCTTGAATACGCGGTTGTACAGATTGCGCGCCTGTTCCTTTTCGCGCGCGTCGCCGACTGCTTCGGATGCGGCCTCGTAGGCGACTACGGTGAAGCCGAGGCGGAGCGCGGTGCGCACCATCTCGGCATAGACCGGTTCCTGCGTGTAGAAGCCGCTGTCCTCGTTCGGGTAGCCACGGCCGGCCAGATTCGTGTCGGTTTCGTACAGCGTCTCGGCGGCGAAATGGGTGAAACCGAGTTCCTTCAGGCGCGGCAGCATGGCGACGGTCAGCGTGCGCGTGATGGCGGCGTTGTGCGCTTCGTTGAAGAACACCGCGCGCTGGTCAGTAGCCAGGCGTGCGATCGTGTCGGCGGCCGGCTCGATGCGCCAGGCATCGCCGTCGAGCGGCGAGGGCGCGTCCTGCTTGTCGCCGCCCTGCTGGATCGAGAAGGACTGCATCGCATCGTCGTGCAGGCCCAGGTAGGACTGATGCCAGCTCAGGTACTGGCCGAAGATCAGGCGGAAGGCCTTGCCGTCGTCGGCGACGTAGGCGGCGCGCATGATCTGGTATTGCGGCAGCAGGCCGCGGACTTTTTCCGCTTGTCGCAGAATGGATTCGGACTTTTCTGCAGCGGCGATCTGCTGCTCTTTCCAGCTCGCGGCACCGGCCGCGGTAGACAGGGCGAGCAGCGCAAGTATCGTCAGGGCAGGGGCCATCAGGGCGAAGGTCGGGCTGGGGCGCATGGTGGTTCTCCGAAGTCGCTCGCAGCATAGAACAGCGCCGCGTGCGGCGGTTTTGCAGTGCGTGTGCGTTGCCGTGACTGCGCGCTCATGGCGCCGAACGCGCAAGCGCGGCCAATGGCGCGAACGGTATCAATCCCGCCCCGTGAGCCGGCCCAGCGCTGCCCGGTAGACGAGGGGCAGCTGTTCGCGCGCCTCGACGGTCATGCCCAGGTCGGTGATGCGGCCGTCGAACAGGCTGTAGATCCAGCCGTGCACACTGAGCTGCTGGCCGCGCGACCAGGCATCCTCGACGATGGTGGTCTGGCACACGTTGAGCACCTGTTCGATGACGTTGAGTTCGCACAGCCGGGCATGGCGCAGCGCGTCGAGTTCCAGCGCGTCGAGCATCGCCGCATGCTTCTGCGCAACATCGCCGACATGGCGCAGCCAGTTGTCGGCCAGGCCCACGCGCACGCCGGTCAGGCTGGCATGCACGCCGCTGCAGCCGTAGTGGCCGACGACCATGATGTGTTCGACCTTGAGCAGGTCGACCGCGAACTGAATAGCGCTCAGGCAATTGAGGTCGGTATGCACGACGACGTTGGCGACATTGCGATGCACGAACACTTCGCCGGGCTGCATGTCGGTGATCTGGTTCGCCGGCACGCGACTGTCGGAACAGCCTATCCAGAGGTATTTCGGGGCCTGCTGGCTGGACAGTCGCTTGAAGAAATCCTTGTCCTGGGTGCGCATGGCTTCAGCCCAGGCCTTGTTGCGCCTGAGCAGGTCGGAAAGATCATTCATGGCCGGTTTCCAGGGCAAAAGCCGCAAGCATAGCCGCGGCCGGGTTGGGTACAGAAATGACGACGCCGGGATTGATGCGCGAGTTCAGTCGAGGGCGATGCACACGTTCTTCGCCTCGGTGAAGAAGCGCAGCGCCTCAGTGCCGCCCTCGCGGCCGATGCCGGACTGCTTGACGCCGCCGAACGGCGTGCGCAGGTCGCGCAGCATCCAGCAGTTGATCCAGACGATGCCGCTGTGCAGTTGAGCGGCGACGCGATGGGCACGATTGAGATCGCGCGTCCACACCGTCGCGGCCAGGCCATACGCGGTGCCGTTCGCGATAGCCAGCGCGTCCGCTTCGTCATCGAAGGGTTGCAGCGTGACCACCGGGCCGAAGATCTCTTCCTGGTTGGTGCGGCAGCCGGCGCCGAGGTTGTCGATCACGGTCGGCTGGATGAACCAGCCGCCGGCACAGCGCCCGGGCACGCTGGCCGCTTCGCCGCCGGTCAGCACAGCGCCGCCTTCCTGCCGGGCCAGCGCGATGCAGCCCATGACCTTGTCGAAATGCGCCTGCGACACGACGGCGCCGAGATCGCTGCCGGGCTGTTCGGGGTCGCCGACGCGCAGGGCGCGTACGCGCGCGACGAAACGGTCGCGGAATTCCGCATAGATGCGCCGCTCGACGAGGATGCGCGAACCGCACAGGCAGATCTGTCCCTGGTTGGCGAAGGCGGAGCGCACGATGGTGTCGAGCTGGGCTTCGCTGCCTTCCCAGTCGGCGAACACCAGCGTCGCGTTCTTGCCGCCGAGTTCCAGCGAGGTTTTCTTGAACTGCCGTGCCGCGCCCAGCGCGATCTGCGCACCGACGCGCGTGGAGCCGGTGAAGGAAATCGCCTTGACCGCAGCGGCGTCGACCAGCGCCTGGCCGGTCTGCGCGCCGCTGCCGTGCAGGATGTTCAGCACGCCGGGCGGAAAGCCGACGTCGATGCTGGCCTGGGCCAGCATCCAGGCTGTCAGCGGCGTGACCTCGGAGGGTTTCGCG
>JAAFHE010000537.1 GCA_013298265.1 Lysobacterales bacterium
CGGCCGTAGCCTGGTCGACGACGGCCTCTTCGAAGTTCTCATAGTCGTCAGGCGAGAGCGCTTCGGCCGACTCCCAAATGTCGTCGGGGGCTCCGTTGGTGCCGGTGCCGACAAGCGTCTCGGCCAGCGACCTGCCACGTTGGCCCAGCTTTTCCTCCTCAACGCGACGCTTGAGCTTGTTGCGGCGGCGCTTGAGCGACTGGTAGATGGCCTCGGGGCTGGATGCCAGCCGGCGCTGCAGGGATGTCAGGGCGAAGCCGACTGTGCCTTTGCGGCCTCCGTCGGCCAGCTGATCCGCCCTGGCGAACTCGGTCTTCACGTAGTCGGTGACGGCGGCGTAGAGCGCGGCTTCGAGATCGGACAGCGCGTAGTTGCAGGTATAGGCCCGGCGCTCCGGGAACAGCGGCGTGCCGTCGAACTTGAGCAGGTCTTCCTTGACCATGCGACGCATCAGATCGGAGACGTCGACCTTGTGTGCGCCGTCGCGGAACTTGCCGTAGAAGCGGTCGGCGTCCAGCAGCGACATGAAGAGCTGGAAGTCTTCTTCCTTGCCGTTGTGCGGCGTGGCCGTCATCAGCAGAAAGTGCCGCGTGATCGAGCCCAGCAACTCGCCGAGCTGGAAGCGCTTGGTCTTGGTGACCTTGTTGCCAAAGTAGCTGGCCGACAGCTTGTGCGCTTCGTCGACGACCACCAGGTCCCAGTGGGACAGGCGCAGCTTTTCCTGCAGGTCTTCGGCTCGGGAAAGTTGGTCGACACGGGCGACCATCAGGTCGATGTCGTCAAAAGGATTGCCGCTGCGGGACTGCTCGACCTGCTCGCGCGAGAACAGCGAGAACGACAGGCCGAACTTCTCGAACATTTCGTCCTGCCACTGCTCGACCAGGCTGCCGGGCGCCACGATCAGCACCCGTTTGGCATCGGCGCGCATCAGCAGTTCGCGGATGAACAGGCCGGCCATGATGGTCTTGCCGGCGCCGGGGTCGTCTGCCAGCACGTAGCGCAGCGGCTGGCGCGGCAGCATCGACTCGTAGACGGCCGTGATCTGGTGCGGCAGCGGCTCCACGTTCGACGTGTGCACCGCCATCATCGGATCGAAGAGGTGGGCCAGGTTGATCCGGTAGGCCTCGGCCGCGAGCTTGAAGTCCTCGCCGGGGGCATCGAAGGCCCAGGGGCGCCCTGACTCAGCCAGCGACAGCTTGGCCTCATCGGTGCGGAACAGCATCCGCTCCAGCAGCTTGCCGTCGGCGGTCTTGTAGTAGACGGTCAGGGCGTTGTCACCGACCAGCTCGGTGGTGACGATGCGCACCACCTGCCCGGGCTCCAGGCCCGAGATGGCTGCGTTCTTCTGGATCTGTTCAAGCTTCAGCACGGTGCGCCCCTTGTCGTTCCGGTCCCGATGAATCAGGGCTTGCGCCGGTTGTACGGCGACTGGTTGGTAGGCTTGAGGGAGACGCTGTTCTCGCCGGCCTTGGCACGCACGGAGTCCTCGGTCCGACCCATCTTCAGGCCGATGACGCGCGTGGGCGTGTTCTCCTTCGCGAGCTGCTTGAGCTGCGTGACGTCGGCAGGCGTCCATTGCTTGCCGTGGTTGGCAGGGGGCTTAGCCATGGTGGGGCTTCTTTCGGGCGTGGGGGTTGAGGGCGATGCAGACCATGTTCGTCATCACTCGTCGCCGTGACCGTCGTAGCCCGGCGCCAGGACCAGGTTCGTCACGCCGTACAAGGCCTGGCGATTGCGCAGCCAGAGGTGGAACTCGCCGCCCTTGAGGCTGTGGTCTTCGGTGCAGTCGACGTTCCAGCGGCGCAGCAGGTAGCCAGCCATCGCGGCACGGGCACGGACCTTGAGCACGCCGTTCTCCATGCCGTACTCGGCTTCGATGGTGTCGGGGTGCTGGACGTTGGCCGGGTGCGGCACCAGCTCAAGCTCAGTGACCCGGTTCCACTGGATGTCCTGTGCAGGCAGCTCGTGCTCGTTGATCGGGCCGGGCAGCATCTTGGCGTCGGCCAGGCGCGCCAGGACGAAGTCCCGGAACTCGCCGCTGCGGCGGTCGAAAGCGCGCACGTGCCAGCGTTGGCCGTTGTCGGCGAGCGCGAAGGGCACGATTTCCCGGGTGGTCAGCCCGCTCGACAGCGCGCGGTAGGAGACCTCGACAGCGGCGTTGCGATGGATCGCCCGCGTCAGGACGGAAAGCATCTCCAGGTCGAGCTGGCCCGACAGGGCGGTGCCTTCTTGCGGGACGACGCCCTTCCAGCGGATCGGCTCGCCGTCGCCGTAACCATCCGACAGCCAGGTCAGGACGCGCTCGGCGGGAAAGTCAAACAGCGGCCGGAACCAGGAGGCCCGGACGTAGACCTTGCCCTTAGTGTCGTACTCGAGGTTGCGCGGCGCCAGCTCCTTGTACTGCGCGATGTCGCGCGTGGCGGCTGCCGCCTGGATGTCGAAGCGGGCGACCAGATCCTGGCGGCGGATCTCGCCAACGAACCGCAGGCGCAACTCAACGAACGCGAGCCGGTCGCGTTGCGCCTGGGTCATCTCCGGGAGTCGGTCGCTGGACATGTTCGTGTGTTGGTTTCCGTAGCTTTTGCGGAAGCATACGCATATCCAAAACGAACGTCAAGCAGTCGTAAAACACGCCGATGTGCAGATCAAAATGATGATAACAGGATGGGCTGCCTCTGAAGACTGTGGTCTCGCACCCTCAGTCGGCAACGGCTTCTGCCGACAATCTGGCCAGCAGCGACGCCGAGGCGTAAAATCGAAGGGCGGTTCGCTCAGCAAACGTGAATCGTCGACGCCCTCAAGTTCGCCTTGTCTCCGACGAGGAGAGGCTGTGAGGGTTTCGTTGTCTGGTGTACAGGAGCGTACTTAATGTTCAATGAGCGCAAAGCAGCGCAGATGGCGGCGTTCTTTCTGGGGCAATCCCCGGAGAGGAAGATGTCGCATCTGAAGCTGATGAAGCTCCTGTACTTGTCCGACCGCGAAGCCGTGCGGGCCTTTGGCTGGCCGATCTCAGGCGATCGGTTGGTATCGATGCCGCATGGCCCCGTTCTCTCTCAAACCCTCAACCTGATGGACGGCGATGTTGGGTCCCGTCCAGGCGGCTGGGAAGAGTGGATCTCCGACAAGGAGAACCACGAGATCTCGCTGCGTCAGCCCCTGGAAGCCGGTGCGCTCGATGAACTAGCTCCAGCCGAGATCGACGTGCTCAACGTTGTGTGGGGACAGTTTGGTTCGATGGGAAAGTGGGAGATCCGTGACTGGACCCACAAGCACTGCGCCGAGTGGAAAGACCCGAAGGGCTCGTCCATCCCGATTCAATATGACGCGCTAGCGCGAGCAGTTGGCTTCGACGAAGCGTCTGCCAGCGAGCTGGCTGCTCAGATCCAAGCCGAACAGGAAATCGACCGCATCTTTGCGGCTCTATGAGCTTGTTTCTTCCGCTCAAGCGGGCGACGCTGCTCATTCCCTCCGGGCCGCAAGGCGATCAGAACCGCAAGCACCTCTTCATCCTGCTTACCGATCCGCAGGATGACGGAGCTGGCAAGAAGTGTGTGCTGATGGTCTCTCTCTCGACGGTACGGCAAGGCATGCCTCACGATCCGACCTGCATCCTTTACGCAGGCGACCACCCTTTCGTGAAGCACG
>JAAFHE010000538.1 GCA_013298265.1 Lysobacterales bacterium
GGTACCGCCTTCGATGATCGCCACGCACGAGTTGGTCGTGCCCAGGTCAATGCCGATGATTTTGCCCATT
Source organism: Lysobacterales bacterium (assembly GCA_013298265.1). Classification (GTDB taxonomy): domain Bacteria; phylum Pseudomonadota; class Gammaproteobacteria; order Xanthomonadales; family Rhodanobacteraceae; genus Tahibacter. The sequence goes on from JAAFHE010000538.1 coordinate 71, forward strand.
GCTTAGCTCCTCAAGTTGGTTCTTCGATCCTGCCGGATCGCTGCTGCGGCGGTATTTGTAGTCGCACGTCGGTTATTCAAGATCCGGCCGCACGCCTGCCCGCCCGCCGAAAATCCCATCAGTTCGCGACCACGACCATGGCCGGACGCAGCAACCGGTCGTTGAGCACGTAGCCAGTCTGCAGCGTGTTCACGACGGTGCCGGAAGCGTGCGCCGGGCTGTCGATGAGACTCACGGCCTGGTGCAGTTCCGGATTGAACGGCTGGTTGGTCGGCTTGACGGCCTTCAGTCCGTTGGACTCGGCGACCTTGAGCAGCGCCTTGTAGGTCAGGTCCAGGCCCTGGCGCATTGCAGCGACGTCGGCGGTCTCGACCGCCAGCCCGCCTTCCAGGCCGTCGCAGACCGGCAGCAGGTCCGAAAGCAGGCGCTCATTGGCGAACTTGCGCGCCTGCTCCAGATCCCGCTGCAGGCGGCGGCGCTGGTTTTCCAGGTCGGCGCGCTCGCGCAGCAAGGTGTCGCGCATCTCCGCCGCGGCGGTTTCCGCCTGGGCGAGCTGCTGGCTCAGGGCTTCCAGATCGGCATTGAGCGCGGCTTCCGCCGCCGACAAGCCTTCTTCCGCGCCCGTTGTACCGGTCGATTCGGTGTTTTGCATGGATTCTCCAACGAATGTGCTTCCCGTCCCCACGGGACGCAGGACCGATCGTTACAGATCGTCCCGCAAGGGCGCGGCATGATACGGATTGACAACTTCCGACGCTATTGGGGCGCCTGATTGCGGTTCAAGGCGCCCGAAAGGATATGAGCGGTGGCTTGCACCAGCGGGATCACGCGCTCGTAGGCCATGCGGGTCGGCCCAATCACGCCGAGCACGCCCAGTACGCGGCCACCCACGCCATAAGGCGCCGTGACCAGGCTGTAGTTATCCAGCGCCGCGAACCCGGACTCCTCGCCGATGAACAGGCGCACACCCTCGGCCCGGGCGCAGCGCTCGAGCACGGCGAGCAGGTCGCGCTTGCGCTGGAAGGCATCGAACAGTTCGCGCAGACGGTCAAGGTTGGACAGGTCATGCACGTCCATGAGGTTGGTCTGGCCAGCGACAAACATGTCCGGCTGCGGCGCGCTGCTCTGGAACGCGGCCTGAGCCAACTCCACCGTCGTGGCCATCAGCCGCGTCATCTGGCTGCTGGTTTCCTGCATATCGCGCAGCAGGCGCAGGCGGATCTCATCCAGGCGCTGGCCGGAAAATTGCGCGTTGAGGAAATTCGCGACCTGTTCCAGTTCGCTGGCGGAATAGGCGCGCTCCAGCTCGATGACCCGGTTCTGGACCTGGCCGTCGACGAAGACCAGGATGACCAGGGTGCGGCGCTGGTCCAGCGGCACGAAATCGATGTGCCGGAACGGCACTTCCTGATGCTGCGGCACGGTCACCACACCGACGAAATGGCTGACCTGGGACAGCAGCGACGAGGCACTGTTGAGCAGGTCCGGCGTCGTCGCCGTCGCCGGCAGCTCGCGCCGCAGCTCTTCCACCTGCGGCTCGCCGAGCGGACGCACTTCAAGCAGCGAATCCACGAAGACCCGATAGCCCTGCACCGTCGGTATGCGGCCAGCCGAGGTATGCGGCGCAGCGACGAGCCCCAGTTCCTCGAGATCCGACATGACATTGCGGATCGTCGCCGCACTCACGTCCAGCCCCGACGACCGCGCCAGCGCCCGCGACCCGACCGGCTGTCCCTCCGCCACGTACTGCGACACGAGCGTTCGCAACAACTGCCGCGCGCGCGGGTCCAGCGGAAGATGGGGAGAGTGGCGAGACATGGGCCGGCAGCATAGCCGAACGCTCCTCGTATTCCTTCAACAACCGCCCCCCGGAGCTTTTGGAGCCCCCTTAAGTTAAGGGGGCGGCCGGACGCTCGCGTCCGGCCAGGGTTGTGGGGATCTGGTGTCGGGCTATGGAAGCGAAGGAGCAACAGCTTGCCCTGAACCCGCCGAAGCGGCCGGACGCTCGCGTCCGGCCAGGATTGTGGAGATCGGGTGCTGGACACGAAAGCGACAGCGGAAAAGCGGCCTCAGTCTTACTCGATGCGACGGCTTCGCGCTAGGATGCGCGCCCTCGCTATCCGCCGGAAAATGCGATGCTGCGCTCGTTGTACGTCAAGGACTTTGCCATCGTCGGCGAGGCCGATATCGCCTTCCAGTCTGGACTCAGCGTGGTCACGGGCGAAACCGGCGCCGGCAAGTCCCTGCTGGTCGATGCGCTGCTGCTGCTCAGCGGAGGCCGCGCCGACGCCGGGGTGATCCGTAGCGGCTGCGAGCGCGCCGAGCTGACCGCCGAGTTCGATCTGTCCGGTTCGCCGGCCGCGCGCGACTGGCTCGCGGCCGAGGAACTCGACGACGAGGGCGCCTGCCGGCTGCGCCGCGTGATCCGAACCGAGGGCAGCTCGCGTGCCTGGATCAACGGCAGGCCCGTCACGCTGTCCCAGCTCTCGGCACTGGCTGAACACCTGATCGAGATTCACGGTCAGCACGAGCACCAGGCGCTGCTCGACCGCACCCATCAACTGCAACTGCTCGACGCCTTCGGCGGCCATGCCGACGTGCTCGCCGCGGTGCGCCAGCCCGCCCGGCGCTGGCGCGAGCTGGGCCAGCGAATGGCCTCGCTCGGCAGCGTCGGCGACAGCGGCGAAGACCTTGCCCGGCTCGAGCGCCAGCTCGAGGATCTGGACCGCCACGCCCTGAGCGAAGCACAGCTCGTCGAACTCAACGACCTGCACAGGCGCCTGGCCAACGCGGGCCAGCTCGTCAATGGCAGTGCCAGCATCGCCGAACTCATCGACGGCGACAGCGAATTCGCGGTGCGCCGCTCGCTCGCCCGCGCGCGCCAGGAACTCGGCCGCCTGGCCGAGCTGGACCCGTCGCTGGCGACGACGGTCGAACTCGTCGAAAGCATCGAGATCCAGCTCGGCGAAGCCGGCGATGCGCTGTCGCGCTACCAGGACGGGCTGGAACTGGACCCGGAGCGTCTGCTGGAGACAGAAAACCAGCTCTCCAAGCTGCATGAACTCGCGCGCCGCCACCGCCTGCCGATGGACGAGCTCAAGGCGCGCGCCGAGCAGCTGCGTGTTGAAGTCGACGAGCTGCGCAACGCCGGTTCGCTGCGCCAGGACCTGGAACGCGAACGCAGTGTCGCGGCCGCCGACTACCGCAAGGCCGCCGCGCGGTTGAGCGCTTCGCGCGCCACCGCGGCGCAGCGCCTGGCCGCAGAAGTCAGCACGCTCATGAGCGAGCTCGGCATGAGCGACGGACGCTTCGAGGTCGCGCTCGAACCCGCGGCGAAGGACGATCCGGATACGCTCGGCGCCGAGCGCTGCGAATTTCTCGTCAGTGCGAATCCGGGCCAACCGGCGCGCGCACTGCGCAAGGTTGCCTCGGGCGGCGAACTGTCGCGCATCTCGCTCGCCATCGAGGTCGCCGCGCTGGGACTCGATGATGTCGGCACCATGGTGTTCGACGAAGTCGACTCGGGCATCGGCGGCGCCGTGGCCGAAGTGGTCGGCCAGAAACTGC
>JAAFHE010000054.1 GCA_013298265.1 Lysobacterales bacterium
CCATCGGGGGTTTCCTGGATCGCCACGCCCAGCGTACGCAGGCCCTGCGCCATGACGGCGATGCGATCGGATTCCTTGACGCGCAGTTCGGCCGCGCCGGTGACACGGGTTGTGCCCGTCGCGGCCGCGGCGGCCACGAACAGGATCGGGAACTCGTCGATCATGTCGGGGACCAGTGCCTCGGGCACGGCGATGCCGCGCAGTGGCGCATGGCGTACGCGCAGGTCGGCAACCGCTTCGCCACCGAGTTCGCGCGGCCGCTCCGCCACGATGTCGGCGCCCATGAGCTTCAGCGCCTCGAGCAATCCCGTGCGCCTCGGATTGATACCGACCTCGCGCAGGAGCAGGTCCGAGCCCGGCACGATGCTCGCGGCGACGAGGAAGAAGGCCGCCGAGGAGAAATCCGCCGGCACGACCACGTTGGTCGCGCGCAGGCGACCTCCACCGCTCACGCTCGCGGTGCCGGCCGAGAACACGACCGGCCAGCCGAACGCGGCGAGCATGCGCTCGGTGTAGTCGCGCGTCGGATGCGGTTCGCGCACCGTGGTCTCGCCTTTCGCGTACAGCCCGGCCAGCAGCAGCGCCGACTTCACCTGGGCGCTGGCGACCGGCAACGCGTAGTCGATACCGGTCAGCGACTGCCCGCCGTGGATCCGCAGCGGCGGCAGTCCGCCCTCCTCGGCCTCGATGCGCGCCCCCATGCGGCCCAGCGGCTCGATCACGCGGCGCATCGGCCGGCGCGACAGCGACGTGTCGCCGCTCAGCGTCGTGTCGAAGGCCTGTCCGGCGAGGATCCCGGCGAGCAGGCGCATGCCCGTGCCCGCGTTGCCGCAGTCGATCGCGGCGGCCGGTTCGCGCAGCCCGTGCAGGCCGACGCCGTGCACGATGCGTTCGCTGTCGGACGGCTGCTCGATCGTCACGCCCATGGCCGCGAACGCGCGTGCAGTCGCGCGCGTGTCCTCGCCTTCGAGGAATCCGCTGATCGACGATACGCCGTCGGCCAGCGAAGCGAACATCACCGCGCGGTGCGAGATCGACTTGTCGCCGGGAACGCGCAGCTCCCCGACTAGCGCGCCCGATCGCGAACTGATCCAGGTTTCGCCGCCATCGCTCATGCCAGTGCCTCCAGCAGACGCTCGCTTTCCGCGCGCGTGCCTACGCTGATGCGCAGGCAGTTCGGCAGACCGTATCCGGCCATCGGCCGCACCACGACGGCGTGGCGGAATAGCTGTGCCTCGATCTCGCTGGCCGGACGGCCAAAATCCACGAGTACAAAATTGGTCTGCGATGGAAACACGCGCAGGCCACGCTCGCGCAGGCGTGCGGCCAGCCATTCGCGCTCGCTCGCGGTGTGCTCGCGGATCCGCGCGGCGTGGTCCGTGTCGGCCAGCGCCGCCTCGGCAGCGACGAGACCCAGACCATTCACGTTGAACGATTCGCGCAGGCGTTCGAGCACGCAGATCGCTTCGACCGAGCCGATTGCGTAGCCGACGCGCAGCCCGGCCAGCGCGTACGACTTGGAGAACGTGCGCGTGACGATCAGGTTGCGGCGCGCCTGCGGGCCGCGCAGCAGGCGAACGGCAGATTGCATGCCGGGCGCCGTCACGTACTCGGCATAGGCTTCGTCGACGATGACAACGACGTGCTCGGGCAGTGCCGCAAGGAACGCATCGAGCGCCGCGTCGTCGAACCAGGTGCCCGTGGGATTGTTCGGGTTGGCCACAAAAACGAGCCGCGTATCGTCACGCACGGCCGCAGCCATCGCGGCGAGGTTGTGTCCGAGCGGTGCGGTCGCGTGGTCGGCCGGCAGCGCCGGCACGCAGACCGGCTGCGCGCCCGCCGCGGCCGTGCCGATCGCGAACACGGCAAATCCATACTGCGAATACACAACCGAGGTCTGCGCATCGGCAAAGCACTGCGCGATCAGCATCAGCAGTTCGTGCGAGCCGTTGCCGAGCGCGATCTGCGCCGGCTCGACGCCGAGGTGTGCGGCGAGTGCGCGCTTGAGCGAGCCGCCCTTGGGATCCGGATAGCGGTAGATATCGGGCAGCGCTGCGGTGATGGCTGCGGCGACCGCGGGACTGGCGCCGAGCGAGGTTTCGTTGGAACCCAGTTCAATCAGCCGCTCGCCGTAGTCCCGACGCAATGCCGGCAGGTCATGGCCGGGATCATAGGCGCGCAGCGCGCGCGTCGCCGCATTCGCGAGACCCATGATGTCATCGCTCACAGCAGCGCCACCGGATAGGAACCCAGGACCTTGAGCTCGGCCGCGCGGGCGCTGGCCAGGGCAATCGCGCCACTCATACGCGCGTCTTCGACGTGGCCTTCCACTTCGACGAAGAACACATATTCCCATTTGCCGGTGCGCGCCGGCCGCGACTCGATCTTGGTCATCGACAGTCCCTGGTCGGCGAACGGCGTCAGCAGCTCATACAGCGCGCCGGGCTTGTCCTTGACCGACATCAGCAGCGAGGTCTTGTCGTGGCCCGACGGCGGGAACAGCTCGCGGCCGATCACGAAGAAGCGCGTGGTGTTGTCGGGCCGGTCCTCGATCTGCCGCGCGAGCACCTTGAGTCCGTAGATGTGGGCTGCGGTCTCGCCGGCGATCGCTGCGGCGTCGTCGGCATTGCGCGCGCGCCGGGCGGCCTCGGCATTGCTCGACACCGGAATGCGCTCGGCCTTCGGCAGGTTCGCGCGCAGCCAGGCCTTGCACTGACCTAGCGACTGCGGATGTGAATAGACACGCTCGATCTCGTCCAGGCGCGTCGTGCGGGATAGCAGATGCTGGTGGACGCGCAGTTCGATCTCTCCACAGATCTTCAGTGACGAGGTCACGAACAGGTCGAGCGAGGAATTCACCGTGCCTTCGCTGGAATTCTCGATCGGCACCACGCCGAAATCGGCGTTGCCCGCGGCGACTTCCTGGAACACCTCGTCGATGGTCGCCAGCGGCAATCCCTTGATCGAATGGCCGAAATGCTTGAGCGCGGCCTGCTGGCTGAAGGTGCCCTCGGGACCGAGGAAGCCGATCTTCAGCGGCTCCTGCTGGGCAAGGCAGGCCGACATGATCTCGCGGAACAGCCGCACCATCTCCTCGTTGGTCAGCGGGCCGTCGTTGCGGTCGACGACCATGCGCAGCACCTGCGCCTCGCGCTCGGGACGGTAATAGTCGACGGCGGCCTTGAGCTCGCCCTTGGCCTTGCCGACGAGCTGCGCCCAGCGCGCGCGCTCGCCGATGAGCTGCTGGATCTCGCGGTCTATGGCGTCGATGCGTTCGCGCGTCTGCGCGAGGTTCAGCGGAGGCGATTCAGGGTCACTGGCGTTCATTGCGGTCTCGTAAGTCGACAGCGCCGCTTATACGCGACAATGCGGCGCGGGCTCATATGTGGATCTGCGATATGGCGCGTTGCCGGCCGGCAACGGCCGCTCAGAATAATTTGCCGGGATTCATGATGCCATTCGGATCCAGCACCGCGCGGATGCCGCGCATCAGCGCGATGTCCGCGGCACTTCGCGCGCTGGCGAGATAGGGTTTCTTGACCAGGCCGATGCCGTGTTCGGCCGAGATACTGCCGCCGTGACGGGCGAGCACGTCGCACATCAGCTCGGTCACGCGCTCGCATTCGGCGATGAACACCGCGTAGTCGACCTCGGCCGGCTTGACGATGTTGATATGGAGGTTGCCGTCGCCGATATGGCCGAACCAGACCACATCGAAGTGCGGGTATTCACGCATCAGCAGATCCTGCATGTCGTGCAGGAAAGCCGGCACCACGGCGATCCGCACCGAGATGTCGTTTTTATACGGCTTGTGCGGTGCGAGGCTTTCGGTAATGTCTTCGCGCAGGCGCCAGAGGCTTCGGGCCTGCGCCTCGCTCTGGCTGATCACGCCATCGCTGACCCAGCCGTTTTCGAGGCAATGCTCGAATACGGCCAGCGCCTCGGCCTGCTGCGCCTCTCCCGCAGCATCGAACTCCGTCACGACATAGTACGGCGACGATTCGGCAAACGGTTTCTGTGCCCCGTGCGCCGCGACATGGTGCAGCGCGCGATCGGTGAAGAACTCGAAGGCGCTAAGCGACAGACGCGCGCGGCAGGCGCCGAATACCTGCATCAGCGCGTCCATATGCGGGATCGCGAACAGCATGACCTGCGACGGCGGCGGCGCATCGGTCAGGGCCAGCGTCGCCTCGACCACGATGCCGAGCGTGCCTTCGGATCCAATGAACAGATGTCGCAGGTCGTAGCCGGTGGCGTTCTTGATCAGGCCGCGATTGAGATCGAGCAGCTCGCCTGCGCCGGTGATCACCTTGATGCCGGCAATCCAGTTGCGCGTATTGCCGTAGCGGATCACGCGGATGCCGCCGGCGTTGGTCGCGATGTTGCCGCCGATCTGGCACGAACCCCGCGCACCGAAGTCGACCGGATAGACAAGGCCGTGCTCGCGCGCCGCGTTCTGGATCGCCTCGAGTGCGATGCCCGGCTGCACGGTCAGCGTGCGGTCGATCGCATCGAAGGTGAGCACGCGGTTCAGGCGATCGAGGCTGACCACAAGTTCGCCGCTGGCGGCCACCGCGCCGCCCGACAGGCCTGTGCGTCCGCCCGAAGGAACTATCGCTACGCCAAACTCGTTGGCCCAGCGCACGATGGTCTGCACTTCCTCCACACTCGCCGGCAGCGCGATCGCGAGCGGCGCCGGGGTCCAGCGGCGAGTCCAGTCGCGGCCGTAGTGCTCGAGATCCGCTGGCTCGGTCAGCAGCTTGAGTTCGGGCAGGCGATGGCGCAGCGCGTCAAGGGACAAGGGGTTCATGCAGGCTCCACTCGCAGGACCTGCCGAGCCTGCCAGCGATGTCAGTAGCCGTCCAGTGTTGCATTGCGGCAGACTGGCCGTACCGGGCATAGTTGCCGTCCGGTCGCCGCGCCGCACGCGGCGGACGCTATCTCACATCCTGACGCGGTCAACCAATGAAGAAGACGTCTTACCCCAAACAAGACATCCGCGTGTTGTTGCTCGAAGGCGTCAGCCGCAGCGCGATCGAGGCATTCCAGAGTGCCGGCTATTCGCAGATCGAATTCCACGAGAAGTCACTGCCCGACGCCGAACTCAAGCAGCGCATTGCCGAAGCCCATCTGCTCGGCATCCGCTCGCGCACGCAGCTGACGGCGGACGTACTCGACCAGGCCAAACGTCTGATCGCTATCGGCTGCTTCTGCATCGGCACGAACCAGGTCGATCTCGGCGCCGCCAAGGCCGCCGGCATTCCGGTGTTCAACGCGCCGTATTCCAATACGCGCAGCGTTGCCGAACTCGTCATCGCCGAAGCCATCCTGCTGATGCGCCGCATTCCGCAGAAGAACGCAGAATGCCATCGCGGCGGCTGGTCGAAGTCCGCCGCCGGCAGCTTCGAGGTACGCGACAAGGTGCTCGGCATCGTCGGCTACGGCCACATCGGCACCCAGGTCGGCCTGCTCGCCGAAGGGCTCGGCATGCGCGTGATCTATCACGACATCGAAACCAAGCTCGCGCTCGGCAATGCGCGCCCGGCGCTGAGCCTCAACGATCTGCTCGGCCGCGCCGATATCGTCACGCTGCACGTGCCGGAAACGCCGGCCACCCAGAACCTGATGGGCGCCGAACAGATCTCGCGCATGCGTCCTGGCAGCGCACTGATCAATGCCTCTCGCGGCACCGTGGTTGACATCGACGCGCTGGCCGCCGCGCTGCGCAACGAGCACCTGTCGGGCGCTGCGATCGACGTGTTCCCGATCGAACCCAAGGGCAACGCTGACGCGTTCGTCTCGCCGCTGATCGGTATGCACAACGTGATCCTCACCCCGCATGTCGGCGGCAGCACCCTCGAAGCTCAGGACAATATCGGCCTGGAAGTGGCAGCGAAGCTCGTGCGCTACAGCGACAACGGTTCGACCCTTTCAGCGGTCAACTTCCCCGAGGCGTCCCTGCCCGAACACCCGCACAGCCGGCGCCTGCTGCATATCCACAAGAATGTGCCGGGCATGCTGTCGCGCATCAACGACCTGTTCTCGCGCGAGAACGTCAACATCGACGGCCAGTACCTGCAGACCGACGCGCAGGTAGGCTACGTCGTCATCGACGTGTCCATGCCCGAGGAACGCGCGGCCGAACTCAAGGACGCCCTGGCGGCGATCCCTGGGACACTGCGTGCTCGCGTGCTGTATTGATTGGGAAGTGAGGGGAGAGAAGTGAGTAAAGAGTAATGGCGGCAGTACCGCCGTACTCGTTTCTCACTACGCTTCCCTCTTCACTGCAGTCACGGCGGGGTGAGAAAACAGTGGTAGTGGTCCGGCGCCGCCGGTAAGCTTCGCGGTTGGCCTGGCGTGGCCCTCCCCTCGACGGTTGTGGCCTGTCACTCGTTTCTCACTCCTCTTCACTGTTTATTCTCATGATTGCTTTCCGAAACTTCGCCCTGCGCCGCGGCGAACGCCTGCTGCTGTCCGATGTCGACCTGACCCTGCATGCCGGTGCGCGCGTCGGGGTGGTCGGCCGTAACGGCTGCGGCAAGTCCAGCCTGTTCGCCGCCATCCAGGGTGAGGTCGAGCCCGATCGCGGCGACCTCGACCGGCCGAGCCGGCTGCGCATCGCGAGCGTGGCGCAGGAGACCCCGTCACTGCCCGACTCTGCGCTCGATTTCGTGCTGTCCGGCGACGTGGAGGTGCATTCCATCCTGCGTGCCGAAGCCCAGGCGATGGAACGCGAGGACTGGGACACGGTAGCGAAAGCACACCAGGACCTGGCCGCGATCAACGGCTATGACGCAGGCGCCCGCGCCGGGCGCCTGCTGCACGGCCTGGGCTTTCACGCAGACACCCATGCGATGCCGGTGTCGGATTTCTCCGGTGGCTGGCGCGTCCGTCTGAATCTGGCGCGCGCGCTGATGATGCCGAGCGACCTGCTGCTGCTCGACGAGCCGACCAACCATCTGGACCTCGATGCCGTGCTCTGGCTTGAGCAATGGCTGCTGAAGTACCCAGGCATGCTGCTGATGATCTCGCACGACCGCGAGTTCCTCGACGGCGTCAGCACTCATACCCTGCACCTGCACGAAGGCCGCGCCAAGCTCTATACCGGCGACTACACGAGCTTCGAGCGCCAGCGCGCCGAACAACTGCGCCAGCAGCAGATCGCGTTCGAAAAGGAACAGGCCGAACGTGCCCACCTGCAGGCCTTCATCGACCGCTTCAAGGCCAAGGCGAGCAAGGCGCGCCAGGCGCAGTCGCGGGTCAAGCGGCTGGCCAAGCTCAGCGGCACCGAAGCCGTGCGCGCGGAACGCCAGATCCGCATCAACTTCGACGCGCCAGCGAAACTGCCGCACTCGCTGCTGCGCCTCAACGACACCGATGCGGGCTATGGCGACACGCGCATCCTGCGTGACGTCGGCTTCGGCCTCGAGGCCGGCGACCGCATCGGCCTGCTCGGGCCCAACGGCGCGGGCAAGTCGACGCTCGTGAAAACCCTGGTCGGCGAGCTGGAACTGCTCACCGGCGACCGCATGGCGCACAAGGACATGCAGCTGGGCTATTTCGCCCAGCACACGGTCGAGTCGCTGCACGAAGGCCTCAGTCCGGTCGATCACCTCAAGGAGATCGCGCCCGGCGTCGCGACGCAGGAGTTCCGCGATTTCCTCGCACGCTGGTTCTTCCCCGGCAACCGCGCCTTCGAAGTCATCGACAATTTTTCCGGCGGCGAGCGCGCGCGCCTGGCGCTTGCGCTGATCGCCTGGCGTCGGCCCAACGTGCTGCTGCTCGATGAACCGACCAACCACCTGGATCTCGAAATGCGCGAGGCGCTGGCCGAGGCCCTGAGCGATTTCGACGGCGCCATCGTGCTGGTCTCGCACGACCGCCATCTCACGGGCCTGGTCTGCGACACCTACTGGCGCGTGGCCGACGGCAAGGTCGAGGCCTTCAATGGCGACCTCGACGAATACGCCGCGTGGCTGCGTTCGCGCAGCAACAAGCCGGTGGCGCGGGCGGGCGAAGCGAAAGCCGCGTAGGTTGCGGCCGCGGCGCAGGAGCCTGCGCCGCGCTGTTGCATGCGCCTGCCCTGCAACGCACTCGAACGGTTTCGCGAGGGGCCCTTCAGCCGTTGCGCCGCGCGAAGTCCCGCATGAAATCCACGAGCGCATCGACGCTGTCCTGCGTCACCGCGTTGTACAGCGACGCGCGCATGCCACCGACGAGCTTGTGGCCCTTGAGCGCGAGCAGGCCGGCATCTTTCGACTCCTGCAGAAATGCGGCATCGAGTTCGCTGCGCGGCAGGGTGAAGGGCACGTTCATCCAGGACCGCGCAGCCGGGTCGACCGGATTCGCATAGAAGCCTGATGCATCGATGTAGCCATACAGGGTTTCAGCCTTGCGCCGGTTGCTTTGCTCCATCGCGACCAGGCCGCCCTGTTCCTTAAGCCACTGGAAGATCAACCCGGCCAGGTACCAGCCAAAGGTGTTCGGCGTATTGAGCATCGAGCCCTGCGCGGCGTGTTCGGCGAAGCTGAAAATTTTCGGCATGTCGGCCGGGCAGCGGGCGAGCAGATCCTCACGCACGATCACGACGACGATACCCGACGGCCCGATGTTCTTCTGCGCACCGGCGTAGATCAGGCCGAAGCGCGACACGTCGAGAGGGCGCGACAGGATCGTAGAGGACATGTCGGCGATCAACGGCACGTCGCCGACGTCGGGAATGTCGTGGAACTCGACGCCGCGGATGGTTTCGTTCGGCGTGTAGTGCACATAGGCGGCGTGCGGATCGAGATCCCAGTCCGCGCGCGGTGGAATCGCGGTGTGGCGGTTGTCGGCCGAGGTCGCGGCGACGTGCACGCGCGCGAGCGTGCCCGCTTCGCGGACAGCTTTCTCGCCCCAGTCGCCGGTGACCACGTAATCGACGCGCTGATCGCGCCGCGCGAGGTTCATCGGGATCTGCGCGAACTGCTGCGTCGCTCCGCCCTGCAGGAACAGGACCTTGTAGTTGCGCGGAATCGCCAGGAGTTCGCGCAGGTCGGCCTCGGCCTGCTCGGCCATCGCGATGAAGTCCTTGCCGCGATGGCTGACTTCCATGACCGAGGCGCCGGTCGCGCCCCATTCCAGCATTTCGGCCTGTGCGCGACGCAGCACGGCTTCGGGCAGCGCGGCGGGGCCGGCGCTGAAATTGTGACCACGGCTCAATGGAACCTCCAAACAAGTCGTTTATTTGCTTTTGATTTTGGCGGGGTTGTGGAGATCTGGCACTGAGTCCAAGAGCGACACGTCCAGGACTTGTTCTGCCCTTCCCAGGTGCGGGCTCCGCGAGAACGAGTCCCGCATTATGCCGCGCGCCCGTCGCTGCGCCAGGGAGAACCCGTGATAAGAACGGGCGAAACGCGGGCACGACGTTAGAGTTCCGCGCCTGGCACCGGCTTCAGGCACGGCGTTTGAGCACCGAGCCTGACGCAAGCACCTGATCCATTTCCTCGGCCGTGAGCGCCGGCGCGTACAGGAACCCCTGTGCGGTACTGCAACCCATGGCCAGCAGCAGCTCGGCCTGGGCCGGAGTCTCAACCCCTTCAGCGGTCAACGACAGGCCGAGGTCTTCGGCGAAGCCCGAGACCGTACGCACGATCGCACGGTGGCGGCGGTTGGATTCCATGTCGCGCACAAAGCTGCGGTCGATCTTCAGCGCATCGAACGGCGAGGACGCGAACGAATCCAGTGACGAGTAACCGGTACCGAAATCGTCGACGACGAGACTGACCCCCAGGCGCTTGACCTCGGCCAATATCGCCTCGGCTTGGCCGCGTCCAGCGCGGAACACCGTCTCGGTAACTTCGATCGCGAGCGAGGCAGCATCAAGGCCGGTACGTGCGAGCACGCTACCGATGCCAGCGGCGATGTCACGCTCGGCGAACTGGCGGTCGTCGACGTTGACGTTCGCACGCAGGCGCGAGAAAGCCGGATAGCGCTGCTGCCAGTCGTGCAACTGGCGACAAGCCGTTTCCAGCACCCACCAGTCGATCGCGACGATCAGGCCGGTCTCCTCGGCCACACCGAGGAACTGCGGCGGCTGCAGCAGGCCACGCTGGGGATGCACCCAGCGCAGCAGGGCCTCGCAGCCGACGACGGCACCGCTGCGCAGATCGACCAGCGGCTGGTAGTGCACGCGAAACTCAGTGCGCTCGACCGCTTCACGCAGATCGGTTTCCAGGCGCAGCCGTTCGCGCGCAGCGCGGTGCATGGCTTCGTCGAAGACGACGTAGGCGGATTTGCCACGGGCCTTCGCGCGATACATCGCCGTGTCGGCATCGCGCAGTACCTGCTCCGGCGTTTCGTAGCCAGGTCGCCCGGTCACGATGCCGAGGCTGGCGCTGGAGTAGATCCGGTGGCCGTCGATCGCGAACGGCTCACCGAGCATCTGCAGCAGATGCCTGGCGAGCTGCTCGGCCACAGCCGTCGAGCACGCGCCCGGCGGCAGCACGGTGAATTCGTCGCCGCCGTAGCGCGCAAGTACCGAACCCGGTGGCACCGCGGCAAGCAGGCGCGCGGTGATCTCCACGAGCAGACGGTCGCCGGTCGCATGGCCGAGGCTGTCGTTGACGAGCTTGAAGCCGTCGAGGTCAAGAAACAGGATCGCATAGTCGAATTCACCGGCCTCGTGCGCGCTGCGCAGACGATCGGTGAGATAGCGCTCGAACAGAACCCGGTTGGGCAGGCCAGTCAGCGCATCGTGGGTGGCGTTGTGTTCGAGCTCGCTTTCGAAGCGGTGGCGCTCGGTCACATCACGCGCGGTACCGCTGAAGTAGTCGCCGTCGTCGAGGCGGATCGGCCCGGCGCTGACGCTGATACGTACCTCGCGTCCGTCCTTGCGCCGCAACAGGGTTTCGTACTCGGCAGGCAGTGGTTGGCCGCTGCGCCGTGCCTCCAGGCGCGTATCTATGATGCGCCGGCCCGCATCGCTCGCAAGCTCGGTCCAGTGCATGCCGATGATTTCGCGCTCGTCGTAACCGGTGAGGTTGGCAAAGCGCTGATTGACGTAGATATAGCGCTCGTCGCGCATGACGTAGACGCCGATCTGGGCGTGCTCCACGAGTGTGCGATAGCGCTCTTCCGAGCTGAGCAGTGCGCGCTCGGCGTCGCGCCGCGCCGTGATGTCCTGCACCGATCCTTCCAGACTCTGCACATGGCCGTCGGCATTGCGTACAAGATGCAGGTTTACCGAAATCCAGATGTAGCGCCCGTCGACGCGACGCAGGCGCACTTCCTCGTCACTGACCTGGCCGTTGCGCTGGACCAGGTCGAGGATGCGCGCATGCGCTTCCTCGTCCACATTGAGATCGTCGATATGGTGCAGGTCCTGCAGCATTTCCACGCGCGAACCGTAGCCGAGCAGGCGCGCGAGCGCGGCATTGGCCTCCACCACACTGCCATCCGCGCGGGTCTGGAAAAGTCCTATGACGGAATGGCGGAACAGCTGACGGTATTTGCGCTCGGCCTCGGCCAGTGCCTGCTGCTGCGCGCGCTCCTCGGTGATGTCGCGCGCCGTGCCGGTGCTGGCGATATCGCCGTCGAAGACTACGGAATCGGCGCGCACCTGCACGAGCCGGCGCGCACCGTCCTTGCACACCATGCTG
>JAAFHE010000539.1 GCA_013298265.1 Lysobacterales bacterium
GCAACGCACCGTCGGGTGCTGGCAGAGCCTTGCGGTCGACCTTGCCGTTCGACGTCAACGGCAATGCGTCCAACACCACGAAGGCCGACGGCAGCATGTAGTCCGGCAGACGCGATTGCAGACCACGGCGCAGTTGCGCGGCAATTTCGGTTGCCGGCTGCGGCTCGCCTTCCCGCGTCACATAGGCCACCAGACGCTTGTCGCCCGCACTGTCCTCGCGCGCCAACACAATCGCCGCGGTTACGCCTTCCTGCCTCAGCAGCTGATGCTCGATCTCACCCAGCTCAATGCGGAAGCCACGGATCTTGACCTGACCATCCAGCCGGCCCAGAAAGTCCAATGTTCCATCCGCACGATGACGTGCCCGGTCACCCGTCCGGTACAACCGCTCGGCCGGATCGAACGGACTCGGCACGAACCGGTCTTGCGTCAATGCCGGCTGGTGACGATACCCGCGGCCGACCCCTGCACCGCCGATATACAACTCACCTTCGCTGCCCTTGGGCACTAGCTGGCCCGTGTCCGACAGCACATACGTGCGCACATTCAGCAGCGCATCGCCAATGTGCGGATGTTCGCCCGCGATCACCGCCAGCGTGCTGTTGACGCAGCATTCGGTCGGCCCATACACGTTGAAGGCACTGCGCCCATAGCGCTGCTGCCACTCAACCAACCGCCGCCACAGCACTGGCGTAATCGATTCGCCGCCGATCACCAGGTTCGGCAGGTCCGCACCCAGGCCCAGACCAAACCACAATTCCACCAATCCCGGTGTGCAATCCAGCACCCCGATGGCCTGCTGTTGCAACAGGCGGCGCATCGCGCGCTCGTCCTGCTTGTCCGCCTCCGCCACGATGACCAGCGCGCGTCCCAGGGCCAGCTCCGCCAACCCCTGCACCGAGGCATCGAACGCATAGGACGCCACCCAGCCCCAGCCGCCCGGCATTGCCGCCGTGCGGTGCGCCAGATTCATTGCCAGGTTCACCACCGAGCGATGCTCGATCATCACGCCCTTCGGACGGCCGGTCGATCCGGAGGTGTAGAGCACATAGGCCAGGTCGCCCGCCGAACTGACTGGCGGCAGGTCGTCGTCCGCGTAGGCCGCCAGCGGCACCGCCAACGTCTCCATCGGGATGACCCGGGCCGCCGCATAGGACGCCGGCGACGACAGCGAACCGAGCACCAGAGCAAGACCGCTGTCCTCGACCACATAGGCGCGACGCTCCGTCGGATAGCTCGGATCGACCGGCACATACGCACCGCCGGCTTTCAGGATGCCGAGTATCGCCACCACCAGGGCCGCAGACCGATCCAGGCTCACGCCCACCAGCGTGTCGCGGTCGACGCCCTGGTCGCGCAGATACCGCGCAAGACGGTTGGCCTGTCGATTCAGTTCCGCATAGCTGAGCGTCGTATCGCCTGCCAACAGGGCCGGCGCATCCGGTGTCTTCGCTGCCTGCTGCTCGAACAGCGTATGCAGGCTTACATCCTGCGGATAGTCGGCACTCGTACCGCGGAGCTGCATCAGCTCCGCCTGTTCGGCTGCCGACAGCATCGGCAGTTCATCCAGCCGTGCGCCACTGTCTGCAACAATGCCGCGAAGCATTGTGCACAAGTGGTCCCCGAAGCACTGCATCGTTGTAGCCGCAAATAGGTCGCGGTTGTAAAGCATCGTGAAACGGAGGCCGCTGGCTGTTTCAGCGGCGTCCACGCTCAGGTCGAACTTCACCGACGCGCTATCGCTGTTCAGCGGCGTGAAATGCAAAGCCGAGTTATGCAGGCTTTCAAATGTCTCGGTCAGGCTGAAGACAATCTGGAACAGAGGTGAGTGACTGGAAGTACGCGCCGGCCTGAGACGCTCGACCAAGTATTCGAATGGCACATCCTGATGGGTCTGCGCGTCAAGATTGATCTTGCGTACCTGAGCGAGGAAGTCGCGGAATTTCGTCTGGCCACTGCAGGCGGTGCGCAGCACCAGGGTGTTGACGAAGAAGCCGACCAGGGGTTCGAGTTCTTTCTGCAGGCGATTGGCGACGGGCGTGCCGATCACGATGTCGCTGCTGCTCGCATGACGCGACAGCAGAACAGCGAAAGCGGCGTGCAGCACTATGAACAGCGTCGCCTGGTTCGACAGGGCCAGTTGCTTCAGGCCGGCCAGTACGGGCAGTTCCAGTTCGAACGGGTGGATCGCGCCATTGAAACTTTGAACCGGCGGACGCGGATGATCCAATGGCAAATTGTGTACGGCCGGCAGATCGGCCAGCTGGGTTTCCCAGTAGGCTAGCTGTTGTTCCAGCACATCGCCTGCCAGCCAGCGGCGTTGCCACTGGGCGTAGTCCGCGTACTGGATCGCCAGTGGCGGCAACGGATCGGGCTGCCCCTGCGCGATCGCCTCGTACAGGGCGAGGAACTCGCGCACCAGAATGCCCATCGACCAGCCATCCGAGGCGATGTGGTGCATGTTGAACAGGAACACGCCCGCATCCGCCGACTGGCGCAGGAAGCTGGCGCGCAACATCAGATCACGGCTCAGATCGAACGGTGCCGAGGCATCGCGCACCAGAGTCTCATCGATCGCCTGCTGCTGTTCCGATAGCGGCAAATGCTGCAGATCGACCCGCGTGAGGCGGAACTCGACGGATGCACGGATCCACTGTTGCGGACCTTCCGCGCCATCGACGAACACCGTGCGCAAGGGCTCATGCCGCGCCACGATCCGCGCCAAGGCCTGCTCCGCCACGTCCTCATCAAAGGCACCGTCGACCCGCATCGCTCCGGGCATGTTGTACTGGCGGCTACCGCCGCCCAGTTGGTCGATGAACCACAGGCGCTGTTGCGCGAACGAGGTCGGCACGCGATCCGACTCGCGCTTCAAGGCTGTCACTTGCGGGCGCAGGGCCGCTTTGCGGCTGCGTTCGATCACAGCGGAGAGCTGGTCCAGGCGCAACGCCTCGAACACATCGCGAATCTGCAATTCCACGCCCATCTGGCTGCGAATCTCCGCCACCAGGCGCACCGACATCAACGAATGCCCGCCCAGCTCGAAGAAGTTCGCTGTCGCGCTGATCTGTGCCACGTCGCGTTTGAGCAACTGCGACCAGATCGTAGCCAGCGCCTGTTCGGTGGACGTGGCGGGCGCGACATACTCCTCTAACAGCACGCCGTCCGGCGCTGGCAGGGCCTTGCGATCAACCTTGCCATTCGACATCAGCGGCAATGCGTCCAACACCACGAAGGCCGACGGCAGCATGTAGTCCGGCAGGCGCGACTGCAGTCTGGCGCGAAGCTGCGCCGCAACCACGGGCGCCGGCAATGGTTCGCCGTCGCGCGTCACGTAGGCCACCAGACGCTTGTCGCCAGGTACGTCCTCGCGGGCGATCACTACGGCGGAGAGGACATCAGGCAATGTCGAAATCTGGTGCTCGATCTCGCCCAGCTCAATGCGCAGACCGCGGATCTTGACCTGCGCATCGTTGCGTCCGAGGTATTCAATCGCACCATCCGGCAACCAGCGACCCAGGTCTCCCGTGCGGTACATGCGCGCGTCGGCCGCGTCACGGAACGGGTCGGTCAGGAAACGCTCGGCGGTCAGGTCCGCGCGTTGGTGATAGCCACGGGCCACACCGGCGCCGGCCA
>JAAFHE010000540.1 GCA_013298265.1 Lysobacterales bacterium
GGCTGGTATGAGGTCGTCATGCGGCGATTGTCGCTCAATCGTTCCGCGAGTTGGCTTCTGCCGCGCAGGCTCCTAGCCTGCGATGTAGCGCTGCAGCTGAGCGAGTTCCTCGGCCTGCGTGTCGATCACCGCCTTGATCAGATCGCCGATCGAGACCACACCGACGACCTGACCATGCGCCACGACCGGCAGGTGGCGGATGCGCCGCTGCGTACACAGACGCATGCAATCGTCGATGGAGTGTTCGGGCGAAACGGTTTCCACCGGCGCCGACATGATCTGCCACACCGGCGTCTCGGCTGACGAACGCCCCAGCAGGATCACCTTGCGGGCATAGTCACGCTCCGAGACGATGCCGGCGAGTTCATTGCCCTGCATGACGAGCAGGGCGCCTACGTGATGGTCTGCCATGGCCTGTATGGCCTGCAGAACCGGCTGATCGGGTTCGACCGAAAAGACCTGGCGACCCTTGCCCTCCAGCAGATGTTTGACCTGACGCATGCTGCCTCCGCGCGCGATCCGGCGCCGGCCGGACCGCCTTTGACACCCGAGGTGGCCAGTCTAGCGCGCAGCGCAGGCAACAGCGACGGCCGGGCCGGGCGGCACGGCCGTCGCTGTCGATTTACGGAACCTCGAAACCGTTCGCGAAGATGCTGTCGCCGATGCCGCCGGTAGGCAGCGGCCAGGCCCAGGCGCCGCGCGAGCGCGTGAACGCGACCAGCGTGGTCAACCCGCGGTCGACCACCAGATCCCAGATCATCGAGCGCGGCAGGCCCGCGAAGTAGAACCAGGTCGGATTCGCGGCGTTGATGTTGTCGGTGTA
This sequence comes from Lysobacterales bacterium, assembly GCA_013298265.1. Lineage (GTDB taxonomy): Bacteria > Pseudomonadota > Gammaproteobacteria > Xanthomonadales > Rhodanobacteraceae > Tahibacter. The sequence continues at coordinate 824 of JAAFHE010000540.1, forward strand.
GTACAGACCCCAGTCGGTTCCGGCGAATACCTGGCCCGGCACATGCGGGCTGACCATGATCGCGTTGACCGGGATGTTCGGCAGGTTGCCGGTCTTGTTTTCCCAGACGAAGCTCGCGCAGTTGGCCGTGCAGGTCACGCGGAACACATGGCCCGGCGTGGACGGCGTGTTCTGGTCGAAGCCAGCGACCGCGGCATAGCCGACGAGCGGGTTCTGCGCGTCGGTGACGACATCCTGGATCGGCCGGTTCGGCAGCACCGCGTTGGCGCCGGTGACGTTCACCGCCGCGGCATTGTTCGTGCCGGCGACGCCGAGATTGAACACGTACTGCACATTGCCGTCGCTGGTACCGACGATGGCGACAGTCGGATCAGTGAAGGAGTACATCATCTGATTGATGTACGAACGGTTGTCGCTGCCGAGGATCAGGCTGTTCTTGGTCAGGTCGCCGGTCTTGGCCTGCCAGCTCGACGTCGGCACGGCGCCCGTCAGCGTTTCCCACAGGCGATAGGTGCCGGCCAGCATGCGGCCGCACCCGTTGACGTCGGCGGCGCAGCCGGAATTGGCCACGGCCGGGTTTCCGTGCTTGTAGACCTCCAGCGGCATCAGGAAGCTCTTGCGGTCGCCGGACCACGCACCGCTTGCGCTGACGGTACTGCCGAAAGGCCCGGTCGTAGACACGCGCACCGCGCCGTTCTGCGACTGGTAGTACCAGCGCTGTGCATTGAGCGGTTCGATGCGCGTATACGTGCCGTCGCCGCTGTTGGTTGATTCCCACTGCAGGGCGCCGGGGTTTGCGCCGAACAGTGCGGCCGAGCTGCCGTTGTCCTGCGCGCCGCCGCTGGCGCCGGGATTCGCCGACGTCGCGAAGTTCGCCGTGACGTCGCCCGAATAGAACTCGATGGTATTGAGGCTGTCGTTGATCGGCGTGATGGTCGGCGTAGCCGCGGTCGCGTTGGCGGTGTAGTAGGCGCCGCCGTCGGAGCCGATCAGCAGCTTGTTCGGATCATTGCCGACGTAGGCGCGCGCGTGATGATCGACGTGGGTGCCGCCGCCCGAATAGCCGCAGGTCAGATTGGTGAAGCTGGTACCGCCATTGGTCGAGCGGAACAGATCCACCGCGCTCGCGAAGATCACGTTCGGATCGGTGGGAGAAACCGTGAGGCCCGCGTCGTACCACATCTGCGTCCCGGCGTTGCCGCAGCCGGTGAAGCCGCTGGCCGTCGTGGTCTGCGTCCAGGTCGCACCGGCATCGGTGGACTTGAGTACCGAGTTCACGTTGCGCGTGGTCACGTCGGCAACCATCGCGTACATGATCTGGTTGTCGCTCGGCGCGACAGCCAATTCGATGCGACCGAGGGTCGTCGTCGGCGTGCCGTTGCCGGTGCCCGCCGGCCAGCCGGTGTTGCGCAGTGTCCAGTCGCTGAGCGCAGGACAGCCCGCGGACGGCATCGCGGCCTGATAGACACCGTTCGCACCGTTCTTGGCAAGATCAGGCTGCACCGGCGTCGCCGTGCCGCGCGTGCCGATGGCCGCGTACAGCGCCGTCGTCGTACCCAGATCCACTGCGATCAGGCCGGTCATGTCCTGACGCTGCGCCGCCGGCCCAGTGCTGAACGCGTTGGTGTAGCACGGACCCGACCAGCTCGCCCCGGCGTCGTAGGAGAAAAACAGGCCGGTCTTGGTGCCGACGACCACTTTGGCAGAATCGTTCGGATCGACGATGACCTTGCCGATTGCCTGGTACTGCGGGAAACCGTTCGCCGACGGTCCGTACAGCGGACCGAATTCGGCCTCGCCAAGCACGCTCCAGGTCGCACCCGCGTCGGTGCTCTTGAGCAGGCCGGTCGAGCCGAACGAGAACGAGCCATAGCGCAGGTCGCCGGTGCCGGCATAGATCGTGTTGTGGTTGTTCGGATCAATGTGGATGTCGCCGATCGCCGCATTGGCGATCGCGGGTACGTCGGTCGTGATCTGCCAGGTCGTCGCGGTCGAGCAGCAATTCGTCGTTTTCCACACACCGCCGCCGTCGGACCCCAGATAGGCAATGGTGTTGTCGACCGGATCGACTGCGATCACGTTGACGCGACCGGACACGTGGCCGAAACCGAACTCGGTGTCGTTGAGCGGCTTTGGACCAAGCGACGTGAACCGTGTCGGATCCAGCGCCAGCGGTGATACCGGGGAGCGGTAATAGGTCTTTTCACCGGCAGGCACGGCGGCGCGGATCTGCTTTTCCGCGCGTGCCGATTCGGCCAGCCACAGCGGCTGGAAGTCGCCGGTCGGATAGGAGGCTCGCAGGGCCCAGTAGTCGCCCTTGGGCGGAGCGGCCTGCTCGTGCTGCTCATGTTCGCCGCTTTCGCTGGCGGCAAAGCCGCGCGAAGGATTGGTCTGGCAGGCAGAGGTGACGAGAGCAGCGGTGGCCAGGGCGAAATACAGCCGCGCGGGCGCGAACGGAACAGACATGAATGGAGACTCCGCAACTGACCAGCCGCGCGCATGCTGACGCATGCTGTCCCTGACGCGCCGCCGGTGGGATCGTTAGCGGCGCGTAGATACTCCTGTCGCGCCGTCGCTCAGTAGCCGGGGGACACTAACCTCGCACCCGGACCTCGGAAGCATGCCCCAGCCCAAAGCCCTGAGTCTATAGACGGAGTATTCGCAACCGGATGGCCTGGCCGTCGATGCTAAGGAACCTCTGAACAAGCCGATATAGCTTTTGATTCTGAAGCTCCCTTGAGTCAAGGCAGTCAAGAGTGATCGCTCAGAACCGCAGGTTCTGATCACTCTGAACGCCCAACAGGCCG
>JAAFHE010000541.1 GCA_013298265.1 Lysobacterales bacterium
TTGGCAGCTTGAGCGGCTTTTCCGGCACCTTGTGGTCCGGCAGCCAGTCGAGCAGATGGCGGATCAGGTTCAGCCGCCCGCGGCGCTGGTCATTGAAATCGACCAGGAACCACGGCGCATTGTCCGTGTGCGTCGCGGCGATCATCGCGTCGCGAGCCTGACCGTAGTCGGCGTACTTGTCGCGCGCGGCGATGTCGACCGGCGAAATCTTCCAGCGCTTGAACGGGTCGGCGGCGCGTTCGGCGAAGCGCTCTTCCTGCTTCTCCTGGTCGACCGTCAGCCAATACTTGACGAGCAGGGTGCCCGCATCGGTCAGCAGGCGCTCGAACACGGGACATTGCTGCAGGAACTGCAGGTACTCGGCTTCGCTGCAGAAGCCCATGACTTTCTCCACGCCGGCGCGGTTGTACCAGCTGCGGTCGAGCAGCACGATCTCACCCTCCCCCGGCAGGTGGCTCACGTAGCGCTGGAAATACCACTGGCCGCGCTCCTGCTCGTTCGGCTTGGACAGCGCGACGACGCGATAGCCGCGCGTGTTGAGCATCTCGCCGATCGCCTTGATCACGCCGCCCTTGCCGGCCGCGTCGCGGCCTTCGAAGACCACGACCAGACGCTGGCCTTTCTCCATGATCCAGCGTTGCGCATCGATGAGCTCGCGCTGCAGCGGCTCCAGTGCGGCTTCGTAATCCTTGCGCTTGATTCCGCTCATGGCGTGATCCTGTGGCGAGAGAGGTGAGGAGCGTGGCGGCTATTCGCGCAGGCGCGGCATGAGCCCGGCGAGATTGCACGGCGTCGTGCGCGCGTCGAGCTGCGCACGGATCAGTTGCTCCCAGGCCGTGCGGCAGGCCGAGGTCGATCCGGGCAGGCAGAAAACGAAAGAATTGTTGGCGAGCCCGGCGAACGCGCGCGACTGCATCGTCGCGGTGCCGATCTCCCCGACGCTGACCGCACGGAAGGTCTCGCCGAAGCCGGGCATGAGCTTGTCGAGCAGCGGCTCCACCGCCTCGGGTGTCGTGTCGCGGCCGGTGAAACCGGTGCCGCCGGTGATCAGCACGCCGTGTACGCGCTCGTCGGCGATCCAGCCCGCGACGAGGGCACGGATGCGGTACTTGTTGTCCTTCACGACGCAGCGCTCGTGCAAGGTGTGGCCGGCGTCGCTCAGGGCGGCGACGAGGTAGTCGCCGGAGGTGTCGGTGTCCGGCGTGCGCGTGTCGGACACGGTGAGCACGCAGAGCGTGAGCGGGCGAAATTCGGTATGGGCAGGCATGTGCGCACGCTAACCCAGGTCGCCGCGCGGCACCACCCCGGCGTTACCGGCGCGGCGTCGCGCCGGTAACGCCGTGCTCAAGGCTCGAACCCGTCTGCGAACACGGTATCGAGTTCGGGATCGAGGTTGATTTTCCATGCGCCGCCGCCGTAGAGACCGGCGACGAGCACATGTGGCGTCGCCGCGATTTCCAGGTCGACGACGACGCTGGCGCGCGGCATGCCGAGCGTCATCGGGCCAAAATTCGCGCCGCCGTCGGTGCTCTCGTAGACACCGATGTCGGTGCCGACGAACACACGCTGAGGATTGGCCGTGTCGACCATGACGGTGTTCGTCGTCACGCCCGGAAGCCCGCTGCCGACGGCGTTCCAGGTGTTGCCGGCATTCGTGGATTTGTACAGTTTGGTGCCGGTGAAGGTGCTGACGGTGACATAGACGATGCTCGCGTTGCCGTGCTGCGTGGCGATATCCGTGACGCGCGCGCCGTTGAGTCCTGCGCTGACGTCGATCCAGTCAGGGCCGCCCGGCAGTGCGTCGCTCGTGGTGTAGACCTTGCCGCCGGTCGTGCCGGCGTACAGGCGCAACGGCGTTGCGCCGCTGGGGTCGGGGTCGCTGAATACGGCGACCGGAGTGGTGAATGCGCTGCCGGTACTGGTCCAGCCGCTGCCGTTAACCGGCATGCGGAACACCGCGTTGCCGCCGACGAATACATGGCCCTTCGTGACCGCGAGTGCGGTCACCCATTGATAGCCGCCTGCCACCAGGCCGGTGTTGCCGACGCTGCTGTAGCCGATCGATCCGCCGTACAGGCCGGCGTAGTTGTTGCTGCGGATGATGCTCGGCAGGTTGTTCGACGGATAGCTGGTCTGGAAGGTATAGCGTCCGTTGTCGGCGCCCTCGTCGGGCGCCGACAGGTTCATGAAGCCATCGCCGGTCACGCGCGTGAGATACCAGGTGTTGCTGGTCGAACGCGCCAGCGATGAATTGTCCTGCGCGCCGCCGAGCATGCGGTCCGGGTCGCGCCGGTCCAGTGCTATATCGTAGAACTGCGTCAGCGCGAGTCCTTCGTTGCGGTGCGTGAAGGTCGCGCCGCTATCGTTGCTGCGCCACAGGCCGCCATCGGACCCGATCCACAGCCGCGTCGTGCTGTTGCGCGAGAAATACACATAGTGGATGTCCTGGTGCACGCTCTGCGAGCTGCCCCAGGTCGTCGTCATGACCGTGCGCGTAGTGCCGCTGTCACTGGACAGATACGGTCGTATCGCACCGATCATGAGTCGGCCCGCGTTGGTCGGATCGACGTCGATGGTCAGGTTGTAGGTGCACTGGCCGTCGCAGGCGCCGGTCGCCATCGTGTTCCAGGTCGCGCCGCCGTCGCCGGTCTTGGACAGCGTGCCGCCAGATGTATACATGTAGGCAACGTTGCTGTCGCTGTCAGCGGTCGCCAGGCGCACGATGGTCGAGGTATTCGCCAGCGAGGTCGTCCAGTTCACCCCGCCGTCGGTCGACTTGAGGATGCCGACACCGTTGACTGAAGCCCAGGCGATGTTGCCGTCGTTGCGGTCGAAGCGCACGTCCATGCCGCCGAGCCCGGCGCTGAAGACGCGCGTCCAGGTCGTACCGTTGTCGCTCGTGCGATAGATGCCGCTGCTGCTCGTGACGTTGCCGTTGACGCAGAGACCACGTCCGGCGACGAGCAGGGTCTGCGCCTGGCCTGGGTGGCGTGCGATCGCGTTGATGGTGCTGAGGTTCAGCGTGTTGCTGCCGCTGCCGTTGCGGCGCACGAAGGTGAGTCCGGCATTGGTGGAGTGGTAAATGCCGGTACCGAAATAGTCGGCGCAGCCTTCCCACTGGTCGCCGGTGCCGACCCAGACTTCGTCGCTCGCCGGTGTCACACCGTTGTAGACCTGCACCGCGCCGATTGCCTGTGAATCCAGCTCGTCGGACAGGCGCTGCCAGCGGTCGCCGCCGTCGACGGTCTTCCATAGCCCGCCGGAGGCGCTGCCGAGGTACTGGATGTTGTCGTCGCCGGCGCGCACGGCCAACGCAAGGATGCGGCCGGAGACCTTGCCGAATGTCCACCCGGTCATCGTCATCGGGCTGGGACCCATGGACTCCCAGCGCGGCGCGGCCGTGAGGTATTGCGGCGTGCGCCCGGCGAGGATGGTCTGCTGCTGGTCGAGCGCCTGGACACGGCGACTGGCCGCGTCGGGCTGCTGGTCCAGGCCGCGTACTTCGCGGAACCAGCGGCGCCGGTTTTCCAGCTGCTCGGGCTCACCGAAGGTCCTGTCCGTACCCAGCAGTACGCCGCGGCCCTGCTGCGCCGAGGCGGCATGGGATACCGCCATCGACG
>JAAFHE010000542.1 GCA_013298265.1 Lysobacterales bacterium
TCGAGGCTTATTTCGAGCCACGCTGCGATTGCGGAACGCTCTCTGGCGTGATGCCGGCGCCACCGTTCGGCACGGGTGCGCTGTTGACGGCACCGGCGGTGATGCTCACCGTGTCGACACCGATGAAGTCCGAGTTCGCGCCACCCGGGCCGCCGTTGGTCACCCAGTAGCGGAATGCGATGCGGCCCTGACCCGACGTGGGCAGACCGTTGGCATTGTTGATCGTGAACTGCGCCCAGCCCGACTTCGGATAGCCATTCACGCCGGTCGGATCGTCGTTCAACGTCAGGGTCGGGTTGATCGTCTTGAGCACAGTCGGGAACGAACTCAGCGCCGTTGCATCCGGGCTGATTGACGTGCATGGCGCCGAAGTGCAGAGACGGACTTCGAGACGATCCGCATAGTCGTCGCCGTCCAACGCCTGTGCGCGCGTCCAGAACGAGATCGACGAGCCGCCGTTGAACGTGATCAGCGGAGTGACCAGCCAGTTCGTGATGGTGTTCGCGCCGGTCGTGTTGTTGAAGTTCGCGCCGATGTACGAGGTCACCGGACCGGCCTGTGCCGGGAACACTGTATCGTTGCCCTGGAACCACGACGTGCTGCCCAGCGGAAGGCTGTTGTTGGACGTCAGCCAGCCGAGGCCGGCAATGGTGGTGATGTTGTCGAAGCCCTGGTCGACCGTGACGCTCGGCGGCGCAGTACCGAAGTTGTCGGTAAAGATGCCGTCGCGGGTACCAGCGACCGAGAGGGTCAAGCGTTCGGTCGGCAGGGTGTTGTCGCTCGGCGTCAGCACCACACGGCCGAAGGCCAGCGGAGCCGTGCCGGAGCCGTAGCCCATGTTGACCGCGATGTTCAGCGCCTGCGTACCGCCGCCGACGACCGTGAAGCTGGCCGGAGTGATGGTCACGACCGGTGCGCCGGCGGAAACCATCGGCACGTAGGTCGCGGTCCAGGTCGTGCCCGCAGCCACCTTGCTGGTCAGCGTGCGCGTGAACGAGCACGAGACATTACACGCGGTATCGCGCATCGAGGGCAGGTTCAAGGTCTTGGCCGCGATAGTGCCGCCGACCGGATTCGCCGCGAGGAAGTTCGCGAACGTCTCGTTCATGGTCAACGCGGCCTTGACTGCCTTGGTCAGATCGACGCGACCGTTGCCGACGTCGTCCGGATCCCAGGCCGACGTACCGTCGTCGTCGAAGCCACCCGGTACTGCAGTCAGCTGCAGGGCCGACTTCACTTCCATCGGAGTCCAGGCCGGCTTGGCCGCACGCACCAGGACGGCCGAACCGGCCAGGTGCGGCGACGACATCGAAGTGCCGCTGAGAAAGCCGTACTGGGTAGGATCGGCGACCGCGGCGTAGATCTGCACGCCCGGGCCGGTGATGTCGGGCTTGGTCACATTGGAGGCCGCCGGGACCGGGCCGCGCAGGCTGAAGTCGGCGAGCACATCGCCCTTCTTCTGCGTCGGGTCGAAGCTGGCCGTGGCCGTGGTCGGGTTCGCAGCGATGAAGTCACGGATCGCGTCGCCGGGGACCTGGGTGACGCTGTAGGCCGGCACGGTGGTCGGCGCGCCGGTCGTGTTCATCGAGATCGCGCCGGCCTGGTTGTTGCCGACCAGCACGAAGATCGCCCCGGCGTTGACGGCGTTGGTGACTTTCTCGGTGAACGAGCAGGTGCCACGGCGGACGTAGGCGATGGAGCCCGCGAAATAGCTGGCCGGGTACGGCGTGCCGGCGGTACAGCCTTCGAGGTTGGCCGGGAAGCTCTTGAGCGGCTGGTTGGTGACAATCGAACCGGCCGGAGTCGTGCTGCCCTGCGTAGCGCGCGCACCCACGGTCGTGGACGGCGGCGTGCCCGGGCCGGTGACGCTGAACGACGCGAGCACGTTTTCATCGTGCGTGGATGCAGCGACGGTCATGACCCACGGGCCCAGATGGTTCACTGCGCCGACCGGGTTGGGGGTGGCAGCGCGGGTGTTGCCCGCCGACGCCGCTACGACGATGTCGGCATTGACCATGTCGAGGAAGGTGCGGTCGGAATCGTTCCAGGGATCCTGGCCGCCGGAGATGGAATAGTTGACCACGTCGACGCCGTCGGCGATGGCGCCATTCATCGCGGCGGTAATATCCGCGCCCGGGCACGTATCGGCCGGGCAGGCCTTGTAGTGGCGGATCGACGCGCAGGGCGCCACGCCGGAGATGCTCGTGAAGGGCGCCGGGATGACCGGAGCCGGCACCGAAGTCGCCGTCAGTGTGTTGCCGGCCGCCGTGCTCGAGGTGTGGATGCCGTGGCCGGCGTCGCTCGCTTCGGGGTTGGGGCCGTTGCAGGCGCCGGTTCCGCTGGTTGTGCTGCAGTCGACGAAGCTGCGCAGCTTCGGCGTACCGGCGCTGAAGCCGCAGGCCGCGTCGTTGGCGAAGGACGGGTGATCGGAGTTGGTGCCGCCATCGATCACGCCGATAGTGACGCCGAATCCGCGCGTACCGACGCCGCCGGGAACGCCGGTACCGCTCCATACGGCGTCGGCGCCGATGAAGGACGGGCCGCGGAAGGTATCGAGAGTCTGTTCGCCGGCCAGGCGGATCGACTTCACGCCCGGCAGGTTGCGCACGGCCTCGGCTTCGCTTGCGCTCAACAGCGCAGCGATGCCGTTGTCGATGATGGCATAGTGATGGGTCGGCGAGACTTCGCGGCCGACGGCCGAGGAGATCGACTGCACGCGCTGGGCGCGCACGTTGGCGAGATGGCTGCCGTAGGCGATGGCGGCCGGGCTCTTGGTGTCCAGCTTGCGCTGGCCCTTGACCGAGGGAGCCGTGGCTTCCAGGGAATTGGTGCCGCCCGTGTAATACAACAGGCCTGGCTCATTGAACGTGATGATGTAGCTGGCGGTCGCCTTTGCCGACGTCGCCGTCGACTGCGCCGTGGCCACCGGCGAACTCACCACTCCACCCGCCAGGACCACGCCGATGACGGATGCCAGCACCGTGATTCGAATCGACTTAACCATGAAACCTCCCAACCAAACAGACACCCAGAAAATCAGCCACACCTCAAGCACTCGACGGGTGCAGCCGGCGTACGGAAGAACGCGGAATGGCAACGAAAAGCCCTGAACTATCGGGCGTTTGCTGACTTTCCCCCAACCACTGCCTGACACAGGGCGGTCACAACATTCGTCCAGACATTTCTTATAGCACTTGCTCCGGGGGAGCAACAATCTGCGATGCGGCAAAGCCCGCACACGGATTTCCGTTGTTTCGCAGGTACTTGTAGCGTTTTTCTGCGCCTCGGGACGGAGCGGCTTCAGAGAAGCCTAGGCCTCAGGCCTGAAATCTCCACCGATCGCTACGCTCGGTCGACGTCGTCCAGAGCGCCGCGCATCGCCGAACTGAACCGCTCGTGCCGTCTTCAGCCGGCAAAGAAAGTCTGGACATCCGCCAGTTCACGCGTGATCGGCAGGGGCGGCAGGCTGCGCAGGAACAACTTGCCGTAAGGACGGGAACTCAGGCGCGGATCGCACAGCATCAGCACGCCGCGATCGTTGACATCCCGGATCAGGCGGCCGGCGCCCTGTTTGAGCGCAATCACCGCCGAGGGGACCTGCCATTGCACGAAGGGA
>JAAFHE010000543.1 GCA_013298265.1 Lysobacterales bacterium
GCGGCCGACCAGTACAACCTGCTGCAGGACCTGCTCGTCGAAACCTTCGCGACGATGGCACCGGACCTGGCCAAGCCGCTGTATTTCTCCGCCGTGCGCGACTCGCTCGAAGACCAGGGCACCATGGACTACCTGCGCGACTGCGCCGAGCAGGCCGGCGTCACGACGCGCTCCATCGCGATCGAGGACATCGGGCTTTCGACCGACAGCCGTTTCACCGATCTCGAGGACTACGTCATCGAGTCGCTGTTCAAGCTGTATCCGCTGGAGTTCCTGTTCGCCGAGCGCTTCGGTCCGGCGCTGCCGCGTTCGGGCATCCGCCTGATCGAGCCGCCGTGGAAAACCCTGCTGAGCAACAAGGGCATATTGCCGCTGCTGTGGCAAAAGCACCGTGGCCATCCGAACCTGCTCGAAGCGCATTTCGAGACGGCGGCCAGCGAGGCGCTGGCGCCGGGCTGGGTCAGGAAGCCGCTGTATTCGCGCGAAGGTGCGAACGTGACCGTGATCCTCGCCGACGGCAGCCAGCATGTGGCGGCCGGCCCTTACGACGATTCGCCGTGGATCCGCCAGGCTGCGCATCCGCTGCCGCGGTTCGACGGCAACTACGCCGTCATCGGTAGCTGGGTCGTCGCCGACCGCGCCGCCGGTATCGGCATTCGCGAGGATACGACGCTGATCACGCGCGATACCTCACGCTTCGTACCGCACATCATCGTGGATTGAAAAGGGCGCCTTGCGGCGCCCTTCCTACTTCAGCGCGGTGCGCCGGGTATTACCAGATCTTCACCTGCCTGTCGCCGTCGCGCACCATGGCATCGCCGCTCTTGCAGCCGAACGCCTGGGCGAATGCGGGCAGGTTCGACGGCGCGGCGATGGCGCGGAACTGCGCCGGCGCATGCGGATCGACGTTGAGGCGGCGCTTGAGTTCGGCGTCGCGGAACGCACGGCGCCAGACCTGGGCGAAGTTCAGGAAGAAGCGCTGGTCCGGTGTCAGGCCGTCGATCTTGGCGGTCGGATCGGCGGACTTGCTCTGCGCGAGCTTGAACGCGTCGTAGGCCATCGTGAGGCCGCCGAGATCGGCGATGTTCTCGCCCAGGGTCAGCTTGCCCTTGACGTGCAGGCCTTCGATGGCAACGTAGCTGTCGAACTGCTCCACGAGCTTGGCCGTGCGCGCGTCGAACTTCTCGCGGTCTTCCTTCGTCCACCAGTCGGCCAGGTTGCCCTTGGCGTCGAACTTGCTGCCTTCGTCGTCGTAGCCATGCAGGATCTCGTGGCCGATGACTGCACCGATGCCGCCGTAGTTCAGCGCGTCGTCGGCCTTGGGATCGAAGAACGGCGGCTGCAGGATCGCCGCCGGGAACACGATCTCATTCTGCAGCGGGTTGTAGTAGGCGTTGACGGTCTGCGGCGTCATGCCCCATTCGCGGCGGTCGACCGGCTTGTTGATCTTGGCCATCGACCAGTCGTTGTTGAACTTGGCCGCAGCGGCAACGTTGGCGAAATAGTTGTCCGGCTTGATCGTCAGGCCGTCCCACTTGCGCCACTCTTCCGGGTAGCCGATCTTGGGCGTGAAAGAGGCCCATTTCTCCAGCGCCTTCTTCTTCGTGTCCGCGCCCATCCAGTCGAGCTTTTCCAGTCGCGCCTTTGTCGCCTGACGCAGGTTGTCGACGAGCTCCTTCGCGCGTTGCTTGGCTTCCGGCGGGAAATTCTTCGCGACGTAGAGCTGGCCCATCGCCATGCCCATGCCGTTCTCGACCGATTCCAGGACGCGCTTCCAGCGCGGCTGGTTTTCCTGCTGCCCGCGCAGCGTCTTGCCATGGAATCCGAAATGGGCCTCGGCCAGGGCGTCGGTGAGATACGGCGCGGCGCCGTCGATGGTCTTGAAGCGCAGGTAGGCGCGCCAGTCGGCGACCGGCGTCTGCTCGATCATCCTGTCGACTTCGGCGAAGAACTTTGGCTGCGACAGCGAGAAGCCCTTGATGTCGGAGAGGTTCTGGCTGGCGAAGAATTTGTTCCAGCCGAAATGCGGGTTCTGCTTCTGCGCTTCGTCGAGCGAAACGAAGTTGTACTGGTTTTCCGGCGAACGCAGCTCGACCGGTGCAAGCGACGCGTTGGCCAGGCGCGTCTCGAACGCGAGCACGGTCGTGGCCTGACTGGTCGCCTCGGCTTTGGGCGTACCGGCCAGCTCGAGCACCTGCGCGGCGTAGGCGAGATAGGCCTCGCGGATCTTCTTGTAGCTGCCGTCCTTGCCGTCCTCGAGGTAGTACGCGCGTTCGGGCAGGCCCAGGCCGCCCTGGAACGCGTAGGCGATTTCCATCGACGAGTTCTTGAAGTCGGCTTCGCCGCCGAAATTGAACAGCAGGCCCAGGCCGGCTGCATGCGTGTCGTGCACGAAGGCGACGACTTCGTCCGGCGACTTCAGGCTGTCGACGCGCTTGAGCCAGTCGGCGATGGGCGTGACGCCGGCCTTGTTCGCCGCCGCGGCGTCGATGCCGCTCTGGTAGAACGCGCCGATCTTCGCTTCGATCGACGTCGGTGCGAGCGACGCCAGATTCTTGGCCGCAGCCTGCGCGAGATCGTGGGTCGCGTGGATTGATGCTTCGTCGAGCTGCTCGAAGCTGCCCCAGGTCGAACGGTCGCCGGGGATGGCGTTGGCCTTGAGCCAGGTCGCGTTGACATAGCCGAACAGGTCGTCGCAGACCTTGCGCTGCGTATCGAACTGCTTGGTGTCGATGCCGCGGGTCAGTTCGACCGTCGCGGCGGACGTGAGGCTGGCGCAGGCGAGGCCGATGGCCAGTACAAGGGGTTTGATCAGGCGGTTGTTCATGGATTGCCTCTTTGGCGCTGTTCCCGCGGCTGCGGGTCGTTTTGAAAAATGGGCTTCGTTTTCCCTAAAGCGTGACGTTTGCCGGATCAGCACGCGCTGCTCCGCCTGGCTCGCCGTCGCCGCGCCGCTCTTTCAGGTCCAGACCATGCTCATTCGTACGGACTGCGGCCAGAGCGGCCGACACGGCCGGGACCAGGGTCGCCGAGCGTTGCGCGGCGGAACGCAGGTTCATGCGGAAGCTCCGGAGCATGGCCAGGGTCGTCCAGACTAGGCACAAAACCCAAAATCATACAGTGTCAAAGGTGTGTGCGCCGCCCGTCGCCGCGCGTGGTCGGACCGGCTGTCGTGCCGCGCTGCCGCCGTTTTTGCGCACGGCCGACGCAGGCATGATCGTTCCGGATTCCCATCGGTGCCGGGCTAGTCGATCACGGCGCCGGTATAGCGGTCCGCCATATGCGTCACTTTCGCAGCCGGCCTGGTTTACCCTGACGGTCACACGCCACGCAGCCCACCATGTCCCGACTTCTCGTCTTCCAGCATGTGGCGGCAGAGCCGCTGGGTACGCTGGATCGCCTGATCCGCCGCCGCGGCCACCGCATCAAGTTCGTCAATTTCGAGCGCCACCCGGACGCCGAACCGTGCATCGACCGCTATCGCGGCCTGATCGTGCTCGGCGGTCCGATGAACGTCGAAGACCATGCGCACCGGAAGCACCTGCTGACCGAGATGCGCACGATCGAGGCGGCGCTGAAGCAGGAAAAGCCGGTGCTCGGCATCTGCCTCGG
>JAAFHE010000545.1 GCA_013298265.1 Lysobacterales bacterium
AAGCCCGGCAAGGGCGGCGTGTTGCCCGGTGCCAAGGTCACGCCGGAAATCGCCGCGATCCGCGGCATTCCGGTCGGTACCGATTCGATCAGCCCGAACCGGCATCCCGAGGTCAGCAACGTCGGTGAACTGCTGGACCTGATCGGTCACATACGCGACGTGACCGGCAAGCCCACCGGCTTCAAGGCACCGCTCGGCGATGTCGCCTGGATTGCGGAGCTTTGTGTGGAAGTGCACCGGCGCGGCATTCCGAGCGCACCGGATTTCATCATCGTCGACGGTTCCGAAGGCGGTACCGGTGCGGCCCCGCAGTCGCTCATGGACGGGGTCGGACTGCCGCTGCGCGAAGCTTTGCCGTTGCTCGTCGATACCCTGACCCGCGCCGGCCTGCGCGAGCGCATCCGCGTGGTCTGCTCGGGCAAGTGCATCACGCCGTACGAAGTGGCCTGGGCCTTGGCCATGGGCGCGGATTTCGTCAACTCGGCGCGCGGCTTCATGTTCGCGCTGGGCTGCATCCAGGCGCTGCAGTGCAACCGCAATACCTGTCCGACCGGCGTGACCACGCACGACGCGCGCCTGCAGCGCGGCCTGGTCGTCACCGACAAGGCCGAGCGTGTGGCGCACTATGCCGCCAACCTGATGTATGAGGTCGGCGTCATCGCCCATGCCTGCGGCGTGCGCGAACCGCGCGAGCTGCGTCGCTGGCACGCGCGCGTGGTCGGCGACGACGGCTTGTCGCGACGCCTCGACGAACTCTATCCGTATGCGGAGCCCTGACTCCGCGCGCGGTCGCTTTGCCATCCTTCTTCTGGAGCCTGCCCGTGAGTGAAACCTCGTCGTATGCCGTTTTTCTTTTTCCGCAAGCGCTGGAAGCGCTCGGCGAACCGATCAAGCCGTACGTGCTCGACGGTGCCGGCGGGCCGCATATCGTGTGCGCCGAAGTCGACACTTCCGGACCGCTGTTCGGCATGACCCTGGTGGGCAAGGATCAGAGCAGCATGCCCAGCGAGCTCGAGATCATGATCCCGCACGCGATGATCCGGCTCGTGATGTCGGTGCATAGCGAGCACGGAATCGGGTTTGCCTGACGGCCATCGCGGCCCACGAAAATCGCTGCCGCGGTGCTGCGTCACTTCACATCGCCGCGCCGTCGATCCGTTCGCCGAGCACGATGATGCGGCCGTACTGCTGGGCGCTCATCTCGATGCTGCCGTCGGCGTTGCACGCGACGACGATGCCGGAGACGGTCTGGCCGTTGAGAAACAAGGTCACGCCGCGCTTGTTTGCGTTGCTGGCTTCGAGCAGTGCCTTGAACGGACCTTTGCAGGTAACGGGTTCCTTCGCAGGTGTCTGCCCGATGGCGCTGCCGGTGGCGGCGAGGGCAAGGCAGAACGCGGTGAGCGAAAGCAGGCGGGACGTCGGTGCGGACATGTCGGCTCCAGTGGGGTTGGTAGGGTTGCAGTGCTGAACGTGGCGGGCGTGGCATAGCGAACACACGGGACGTATCGCGCCGGCGACACGACGCGTTCTCCTGCCGGTTCCGTTCGGGATGCATCGTCGGGACGGCCGCCGCGGGCCGGGCTCAGGTGGGCTGTGTCGCTTCGAACCCGACCCAGCTGCCTTGTACGAGCGCTTCCAGCGGCTGGAAGCGTCGCTTGTAGTCCATCTTCGGATGTCCGGCGATCCAGTAGCCGAGATAGAGATGCGGCAGGCCTTCCCGCGCGGCCCATTCGAGCTGCGCGAGGATCGCGAAGGTGCCGAGTCCGCGCGCGGTTTCGGCTGGATCGTAAAAGGTATACACCGCGGACATGCCCTGGGCGCAGACGTCGGTCACGGCGATGCCGAGCAGGCGGCCGTTGCGGCGTATCGCGAGAAAGTGCGTCGGGCTCCATTCGGTGTACAGGAAACGCGAGAAATCCTCGTGCTGTGGCCTGTCCATGCCGCCGCCACGATGGCGGCCGCTCAGATACCGCTGGTACAGCTCGAAATATTCCTCGCTGTAGCGTGCCGGTTCCACACGCAGTTCCAGGTCGGCATTGCGCGCACGGCAGCGTCGCTGGCTGCGGTCCGGGCGGAATGCATCGACGGCGACGCGGCAGGGTATGCAGGCGCGGCAGCTGCCGCAGTGCGGGTGATAGACGTGACCGCCGGCGCGGCGGAAGCCGCGCGCCAGGGCCAGGCCGTAGACAGCAGCGAGGTGGGGCGCGCTGGGATCGATGACGAGGTTCTGCGCGGTGCGGCCGCTGTAGTAGCCGCATTCATGCGGCAGGGTCTGGAACAGTCGGACGACATCGGATTTCATGGTCGCGTCCCGCGGTAGCCGTCGCGGTCGATTCTACGCCGCCGAGCGCATCTTGACCGACAAATGGCCGTTGGTCTCGAGGATGGCGAAGGCGGCGTCATTCAGATCGAAGCAGCCTTCGCTGCGCAGCGCGCCGCGGAGTTCCTCGATCGACATGCGGTTGCGCCTGAGTTCGTCCTCGAACACATGGCCGTTGTGGACCAGCACCACCGGACGGCCTTCGACCATGTCCTCGATACGCCGGCTGCGGCTCGTGATCCAGCCCAGCAGCTGGTTCCAGGCAATCAGCACCACGGCGACGAGAAGCCCGCCGACGAGCGATGTGTCCTCGCCGACCATTGCGTTCTGCACGGCGTTGGAAATGATCAGCAGCAGCAACAGGTCGAACGGCGTCATCTGACCCGCCTGGCGCTTGCCCGAGAGACGGAACAGCACAAACAGCACGAGATACACGAGACTGCCGCGCAGCAGCAATTCCCACCACGGCTCCGCCAAAGTCCACATGTCTACACCTTTACGGAAAGATCCGCGTCGCTCCAGCGCACGCTGCTCTTGGAGCCCTGTTGAGTCAAGGGGGTGAAGGACGATGGCTAGAACCGCAGGTTCTCATCGTCCTGAACGCCCAACGGGCCGGACCGGCCAACGCGTAGCGTTGGCCAGGGTTGTGGAGATCCGGTGTACGGCCCGAGAGCCTCATCATTTTCGGATGCCGTTGTGCAAAACAACGGATATCGGGTGGTTGGCCCACGTGCATAAGCGCCCGGGCGTTTTCGCTAATGGGTGATCACCGGAATCACCTGCCGTTTCGGTGGCTCGACCTGCTTGGCCGTGCCGCAGCTACGTATCGACAGCAATACCGTGGCCACGGCGACGAGGCTCAGCGCGACCATGCGCATGCGCCCGGCGACAGCACGGTGGCGTGCTTGGCCGCTCACCGGCTCGCGCGACGCGGCCAGTTCCTCGGCGTAGCGCACCGGTGGCTCGATGCCGGCTTCGCGCAGCAGTTCGCGCGCGCGCGTCTGGTCGTTGGAGTTGACGACCCAGACCTGCGGCCAGGTGCTCGCGTCGGGACGGTTGGTATAGCTGAAGCGCTTCCACTCGCCGCCCTTGTAGTTGCTGCGGTTGCTGACCGAGGTCTCGATGCCGTGCTCGGTCATCAGCGCGATCACGCGTTCGATGTTTTCCTGGCGCAGCGAGGTATAGATCTGTCTCATGAATTCCAGCCTGGTGTGTCGCGAGCTAGGCGGCAACAGTCGTTATCGCGCCAGCTTTCGCTTGTGGAGCCCCCTTGAGTCAAGGGGGCGGCC
>JAAFHE010000556.1 GCA_013298265.1 Lysobacterales bacterium
GCAAAGGCGCTGGATCCCCGCTTTCGCGGGGATGACGGGGCTTGGGTCAGTGCCGTTAACGCGAGATGTGGCTTCTTCTGCCGCGCAGTCTCGTAGCCCCCATTTCTCAGCCCCCTTCTACTGCGGCCGCCGATGGACTCGCGCTGACGCGCGCTGCTCCCTCGTGCCGGCGCGACGTGGTGTGGGCTATGCCTTCGCCATCATTGAAGTCCGCGGCGAGCAGCAGCACGGCTTCTCGACGGCCTCGCTACGAACGGGGGTTAGAAAGGCGGGCTCGACCGATCGGCGGCAGCGATTCGCGCAAGTCGGCACCTGAGCTGATCGTTCGGCGCGCAGGACTCGCGCGCGACAGGGAGTCGCGATTTGCTGTCCGGGGGCTGTTACGGGCAGGCATGTGGTCGAGCTGCCCACGCCAAGTGCTTGATCGAATGGCGCGCCCGGAGGGATTCGAACCCCCGACCACCGCCTTCGGAGGGCGGTACTCTATCCAGCTGAGCTACGGGCGCGTAATGACGGTGTTGCGTTGCGGTCTTGCTCCGCGGCAGCGGGTCGAATGCGACGCTGCTGCCGGTCGCGAGTCGGGCTGATGGGGCCTGGGCCGTGACCGGGGAGATCGCGCACCGTATGGCATGGACCGGCGCGCATCATAGCCGTCCGACCCTGCGGCGGGCTAGCCCCGCGCTTCCGTGCCAGGGGGGCGGTCGTTATACTTGCCCGTCTTTTTTCCGTGCCGGGTGCCTCTCCGGCCCAAGCCGCCGCTAGGAAAGGTGTTCTGTGAGCAGCCCGATTACCAAGACCGACCTGGAATTCCTGAAGCGCTTCTCGATGCTGATCGGCGTGCTGGCGCTGATGGCCGTGGCCTTCATCCTGCTCGCGCTCTATATCTATGCGAAGCAACCCCCCGCCGCCAGTCCGGCCGCGGACAAAGTGGTGGCGGACCGCCTGGCTCCGGTCGGCGAATCCTATGCGGGTGAAACGGGTCGCGCCGCGATGCTGGCGGCCGAGGAGGCCCGCAAGAAGGAAGCCGCGAGCCGCGTCGCCTATGGCGGCACGACCGATGGCAAAGCGATCTACGACCAGCTCTGCAGCGCGTGTCACCAGTCCGGTGCCGGTGGCGCGCCTATCCTGACCGACAAGGCGGCCTGGGCTCCGCGCATCGCGCAAGGTGCCGACACCCTGATCAAGCACGCCACCGAAGGCTACACGGGCAGAGCCGGCATCATGCCGGCGCGCGGTGGCAACCCGTCGCTCAACGACGAACAGGTCAAGGCATCAGTCCTCTGGATGATCGACCAGGTCAAATGACACAGGTTGGCGAGATGCGTTGAAGCGCATCTCGCGTGTGTGGCTGGGCCGGTCATGGATGAGCGGCAGGCGACAGCGCCGGGGAAGGTTGCCAACATCGAACCGAATGGCACTGACTTAAGCGCAGCATCCCGATTTTCGTCATTCCCGCGTAGGCGGGAATCCAGTGGCTTCAGGCCTTTCGACCCAGCAAAGGCGCTGGATTCCCGCGTACGCGGGGATGACGGGACTTGAGTCAGTGCCATTCGACACCGAACCGCTTCTCTCACCGGCCAGTCGAAGCACATCTCGCCGGCAACTCGCTCGCAGCACTCGTCAGTCCGCCTCGAGCCACTGACTGCACTGTAGCGTTCCACTCGACACCGCCGCCCGGCGGTGTCGTCGTTTCTACGGCCGCGCGGTGCTCTCTGCCAGCCAGACCTGCACGTAGCCTCGTAGCTGCGGGAAGAACGCGTCGAAGCCGCTCTGCAGCGCTGTGTCGTGTTCGCACAGCAGCGGCAAGGCTTCATGCAGCGGATTGGCGCGGCTCAGGCGCGTGCCGACGCCGGCCAGGGCGCGGCCGATCATCGCGGCATCGGCGTAAGCGGCGGGAAGGTCGTTGTGCTGCATGTAGGCGACGAAGCCGCGCATCTGCGCCGGCAGCTCGGCGCTGTGGCGTCGCAGCAGGGCCAGCAGCGCCGCCGAGTAGGTTGCCAGCGGCGTATCGCACCAGCGCGCGAAGTCGCGCGCGAGCAGATGATCGAACCAGATATCGAGCAGGATGCCCGCGTAGCGCCGGAACGGCGGATCGAACAGGCGGCGCAGGTCGGCAACGACAGGATGGGCATCCGTATAGACGTCGATCGCGCGATGCAGCCGTATGCCGCGCGCGACGCCGGGACGCAGGTCCGTCGGCACCGGTCCGTGCACGAAATCGCCGAGCAGGCCGCCGAGGATCAGGTCTTGGTCCGGTCCGGCCAGCACGGCGTGTGCGAGATGATTCATGCGCGGAGCATAGCCTGCAGCAATCAGCGGCCGATGCGGGTGCTGAAGCCGCTGCAGCGATTGAGGAAGTACGAGGACAGTACGCCGCGCGCCCCGTCCTCGCGCGCCGGCGCATTCCAAGCCCGTTGCGGAAGGTCGTATCGCCCTGCACCCGTGCTGCAGGAGGCTTGGCTACAATCGGGCAATGACTGACCCTGCCGATACCACCATCCGTTTTCCTGCGTCCTCGGGTGCTCTGAACCTGCCCGGTCCCGCTGGCCTGCTCGAATGCCTGATCGAACGGCCCGAACAGGAGGAACGCAGCGGCGTCGCGATCGTCTGTCATCCGCATCCGCTGCATGGCGGCACCCTGCACAACAAGGTCGTCACGATGGTGTCGCGCTCGCTCGTCGAGCTGGGCCTGTCGACGGTGCGTTTCAATTTCCGCGGCGTTGGTCATTCGCAGGGTGAGTACGACGATGGCCGTGGCGAAACCGAAGACCTGCGTGCCATCGCTGACTGGCTGCGCCGCGAGCGCCCGGACGATGCGCTGTGGCTTGCAGGCTTCTCCTTCGGCAGCTACGTGGCGCTGCGTGCAGCGCAGTCCCTGGCGCCGCAACAGCTGATCCAGATTGCTCCGCCGGTCGGACGCTGGGCCTTCGACGCGATCGAACTGCCGCAGTGCCCGTGGCTGATCGTTCAGGGCGAGGCCGACGAGGTGGTCGATCCGGCCGCGGTTTTTGCCTGGGTCGCCGGGCTGGCCAGGCCGCCGCATCTGGTACGCATGCCCGACACCAGCCACTTCTTCCATCGCCGTCTCATGGACCTGCGGGGCGCGATCAAGAACGGCGTACGCGATAACCTGCCGCCGCTGCGGACCCGCTGACATGAGCGTAACGTCGCACTACCTCGCCGGCGTGCAGCGCGGCGACTGGCAGGACGATGCTGCGCAGCGCAGCGTGCTGGTGGAGCTCGACCGCATCGGAGCGGCTTTGTCGCACAGCAGACCTACCGGTCTGTTCGCGCGCCTGCGCGCGCACTTCGCCGCGCCCGAGCCGGTGCGCGGCCTGTATCTCTGGGGCGGCGTCGGTCGCGGCAAGACCTTCCTGATCGACCTGTTCTTCGAGCACCTGCCGATCGCGCAGAAACGCCGCGTGCACTACCACCGCTTCATGCGTCAGGTGCAGGCCAGGCTTACCGCGCTGCAAGGGCGCGAGGATCCGCTGTCCGACGTCGCCGAGGACATCGCCGCCGACACGCGCGTGCTGTGCC
>JAAFHE010000546.1 GCA_013298265.1 Lysobacterales bacterium
CCATGAGCCGCAGCAGCGGGCCGGCTTCCCGGGTATCGGGCGCGGTCGCGAGCGGATCTTCGTCGCTGTCCTCGTTGCGCGCCGGCCACCAGGAACCGAGCCAGCGCCCGCGTACCTGGCTGCGCCGGTGCCAGTCGGTCACGCGGCTATCCAGGACACGGTAGAACAGCGGCGGCCAGTCGGCCTCGGGCTTTGCGGTGTAGTGGCGCACGAACGCGAACATCGCGTCCTGGACCAGATCCAGCGCCTCGTCGCGGTTGCCGGTGGAGAGTTCGGCGATACGCAGCGCGCGCCGCTCCACGCTACGGAGGAAGCCGTCGAGGCGGGCCTTGCCGATATCGCGATGCGCCTCGTCCAATGGCATCCCGTCCATGTCCCTCGCCGAATATGCGTTCATTCTATGGTCGCGATCCGTCTGGTTCGTTGAACAGGGATCGGGCGAACCGACCGCCGGCCGCGGTTCCGCCGCGTGCTGGAACGCCTCAACGCAGTGCAGCGCCCGGGGTTGACACGCAGCAAACCCAACACCGGCGCGGTGGAGCGAATACGACAGCCGTGTCAAGGGTTGTGCACAGCCGGGCGGCGCTGCCGCCGGTCGCCGCCGCCAAACGCAAGAATGCCGCATATGAATTTTTTAAAACAATGCAAGCCATTGATTCTTAATGAGTATGACGAATTGATTAAAGATTCGCCAACGCCGCGGGAAGCGCGTACTTACGGCCTTTGCGCGTGCCTGTCCGACGTTCGTCCACAAGCTTATCCACAGGCCTTGTGGATAAGCAGCAAATCCTTTTTAAAACAGATCCCTGCAGATCATTGCTGAGAAATCGACCAGAAATGTTGCCGGTGTGCCCGGAACACTTCCGGCACGGCGACGGCGCTTTGCGCATGACCCTGGCGCCGCGGATGGCGCTCGGAGATGATCGGCGTTTGATCAACGCCGGAGCCTCGCCATGACGCTGGATCGCCGCAGCTTCCTCGGACTGGGCGCCGTCGCGCTCGCCGGCGCGCTGGCGCCCCCGCTGCAGGCCGCGGCGGATCCGTATGCGCGCTGGCGTGGCCGGATCGTCGTCAATGCGCTGGGCTCGCTGGGCAATCCGAATATCCGGGACCCGGACGCCGACACCTCAGGCATCGCCGAAAGCAAGCGCAAGCGGTTGAGCATCGACGCACGCGAGCTCGACGATCTGCGCGCCTCGGGCCTGACGGCGGTCAACTGCACGCTCGGCCACGTCGCTGGACCCGGTGATCCGTTCGAACGCACGATCTCGGAGATCGCGCTCTACGACCGGCTGTTGCAGGACCGTCCCGACATCGTCTGCAAGGTGCTGCGCGCCGCCGACATCGGCAAGGCGCACGCCGGGCGCAAGGTCGGGCTGATCTACGGTTTCCAGAACACGACCATGCTCGGCGACAAACTGGAGCGCGTGGACATGTTCGCCGATCTCGGCGTGCGCGTGATCCAGCTCACCTATAACCCGGCCAACGCGGTCGGCGACGGCGCGATGGCGAAGGACAACCGCGGCCTGACCCCGTTCGGGCGCGAAGTCGTCGCACGCCTCAATGACAACCGCATCATGGTCGACCTGTCCCACAGCGGCGAGAAAACCTGCCTCGAAGCGGCCGGCCTGTCCCGCCAGCCGATCTCGATCAACCACACCGGCTGCCGCGCCCTGGTCGATCTGCCGCGCAACAAGACCGACGCGGAACTGAAGCTCGTCGCCGACAAGGGCGGCTTCGTCGGCATTTACTTCATGCCGTTCCTCAACCCCAAGGGCATGGTCACGGCCGACGACGTGGTAGCGCATGTCGAGCACGCGGTGAAGGTCTGCGGCGAGGACGCGGTCGGCATCGGCACCGACGGCAGCGTTACCCAGGTCGACGATCTCGACGCCTATCGCGCGGTACTCGCGCGCGAGATCGAAGAACGGCGCAAGGCCGGCATCTCCGCGGCCGGCGAAGGTCCGCATACCCTGCCCTTCGCCGTCGACCTGCGCGGCGCCAGCCAGTTCTTCGAACTCGCCGCGCGGCTGGAAAAGCGCGGCCACAGCCAGTCGCGTATCGAGAAGATTCTCGGCGGCAATTTCCTGCGCTACGCCAACACCGTCTGGCAATAGCACAACTCGACGCCCTGGGAGCCACTCATGTCCGACGATTTCATCGCTCTGGTCAACCGCGTCGTCGTGCCGGCGGGGCTGATCGCGATCATGTTCAGCATGGGACTTTCGCTGCTGCCGCGCGATTTCGCCGAAGTCGCGCGCAACCCGCGCGCGGTGTTCGGCGGACTGTTCGGCCAGCTCGTACTGCTGCCGCCGCTGGCCGTACTCGTGATCTGGCTGTTCCGCCTGCCGCCGGCCATGGCGACCGGTCTTTTCATCCTCGCGATCTGCCCCGGCGGCATCACCTCGAACGCGATCACCTATGCGGCGAAGGCGAACGTCGCACTGGCCGTGGTACTGACGACCGTGTCGAGTCTGATCACCGTGTTCACGATTCCACCGCTGATGAACTGGGCGCTGTCGCACTACTTCGTCGCCGGCGAGGTGCCTCCGCTGTCAGTACCGCGGACCATGCTGCAGCTCGCGCAGATGACGCTCGCGCCGATCCTGGCCGGCATGCTCCTGCGCCATCTCTGGCCCGCCGCAGCGGCGCGCCTGTCGGTGTGGCTGCGGCCGGCGTCGCTGATCGTACTGATCGCCGTGATCGGATTCGCGGTACTCGTGAGCCTGGATCTGGTGCTGAAGAATCTGCTGTACGCCGGACCGGCCGCCTATCTGCTCAACGCCGCGAGCATGGCGCTGGGCCTCGGCATCGCCTGGCTGCTGCGGCTCGACCGCAACGACAGCCTGACCGTCGCCATCGAGGTCGGCATCCACAACGCGACCATGGCGACTTTTCTCTCCCTGTCGGTGCTCAAGGAGATGTCGCTCGCGATCACGCCGACGATCTACGGCATCATCATGGTGCTCAATGCGGGCCTGCTCGTACGTTGGCTGCGCCGCCGCCCGGCCGCGACGCCCGCCGCGGCATGAGCCTGCTCGTCATCGACGGCGCGACGGTGCGCGCACAGCTCGGTACGGCTGACTGCATCGCCGAACTGCGCGGCGCGATGATCGCCCTGTCCGAAGGCCGCGCGCGCCAGCCCTTGCGCAGCGTGCTCGACCTCGCCGGTGGCGATGCCTTCGGCGTGATGCCCGGTACGCTCGGCGACGGCAGCTTCGGCGCGAAACTCATCAGCGTATTCCCGCGCAATTTCGAGCGCGGCCTTTCCTCGCACCAGGGACTGATAACTCTGTTCGATCCGGACAGCGGCGCGCCGGTCGCGATCGTCGAGGCGAGTGCGGTCACCGCGCTGCGGACGGCCGCGGCCTCGGCACTGGCGACGGATGCACTCGCACGCCGCGATGCGCGCGTGCTCGCGCTGCTCGGCTACGGCGAGCAGGCAGCGACGCACTTGCGGGCGATTTCACAGGTGCGGGACATCGCCGAGGTGCGCGTCTGGGGCCGCTCACGCGCGCGGGCCGATGCGTTTGTCGCGCACGAGCGCTCGGCTGCACAGACCTGCGCTGCGACACTGCACGCCTGCGATGAGGTCGAA
>JAAFHE010000547.1 GCA_013298265.1 Lysobacterales bacterium
GGCGCCCGTGCTGGCTATGCGTGACATTCGGCCCTCTGATCCGTGCGATTTCGCGCAGCTTTCGCAAAGCGCGGTATGCGTTGTTGGGTGGACGCTGGTAGCACTTCGCTCTCTACAGCGGCGACGGTGAAAACGAGCAGTAGGGCTGCGCTTGCACAGGCCCGGAATCCATCGGCACTGCGCAGCTCACCCCTTCCACATTTTCTCCACTTTTCACACATACCATTTCCACCAAACCGAGACACGGCGAGCGGGCGCCCCAGCGGCGCCCAGGAG
Organism: Lysobacterales bacterium; assembly: GCA_013298265.1. Taxonomy (GTDB): domain Bacteria; phylum Pseudomonadota; class Gammaproteobacteria; order Xanthomonadales; family Rhodanobacteraceae; genus Tahibacter. The sequence goes on from JAAFHE010000547.1 coordinate 277, forward strand.
CACGACTTTGAGTGGAGGAATGCAGGATGAATCGCTATATCGACACGCCGGCCAGGACCCTGAGCGCTGCGCTGCTGCTGGCGCTGCTACCAGCCGCAGCGGCGCTGGCACACGATCACTTTGCGTATTCGCATGATTCGGGCATCCGCTATGAAAATGCCGACTGGATGGCCAACGTTGCCGACCAGCGCCGGCTTGCGGACCTGTCGTTGCCAGGCACACACGACACGATGACCTATGCGCTCAACGACGATGACTACACGCTGAGCCAGACGATCGTGACCGACGTCGCCATGACCCAGTCCAAGTCGCTGCGGCAGCAACTCCTGGCCGGCGTGCGTGTGCTTGATATCCGCTGCCGCCGCACGGCCAGCAACCGGTTCAAGATTTACCACGGCTCCATCGACACCGGCTTCGACTTCGACGATGTGCTGCTGTCGGTAACCGACTTTCTGGCTGATCACCCGACCGAAACGGTACTGATGCGGGTCAAGCCAGAGGGCAACGACGGCAGCATGAGTTTCGAAGATGTCGTCGACACCTATGCCAACAACCCGCTGTACTCGTCGTATTTCTGGAGGAACAGCAGCAGTGAGCTGGCCTCGTCGAGCACGACACGGCTGGGCGATGTGCGCGGCAAGATCGTGGTACTGGCCAATTTCGTCAATGAACGTTTCGGCATTGACTATGCCAGTGCCAGTATCCAGGACAACTACAGCTTGACGACCAACTGGGACCTCTACGGCAAATGGGGTGACGTCAGGGATCAGCTGCAGGCATCCAATAGCAGCACGGAAGGTTCGCGCAGCTTCTACATCAACTTCCTCTCAGGTTCGGTGGGCTCGTTCCCCTACTTTGTCGCCAGCGGCCATTCCAGCCCGGGAACCGGCGCGCCGCGCTTGCTGACTGGACTGACCACACTGACGACGCCAAACAAGTACCCGGACTTTCCGCGCGTCGGCTGCGCGCTGGGCATCTGCTCCATCGCGTTCGAGGGAACCAATATCCTGACTTACGAATATCTGGATTCAGCGGACATCGATTTCGCCGGCATCGTCTACGCCGACTTTCCGGGCCATGGCCTGATCGACCGGGTGATCTCGCTGAATAACGATGGCGTGACGCTATTCAACAACGCAGACTACGGCGGAACACGGAAATCCTTCGAACTGGGCACGTACGATCGCTTCTCGCAGCTCCCGATAGGCAACGACGGCTTGAGTTCGGTGTCGATTGCTGACGGGCTGACAGTCACGCTGTACGAGCACGGGCTCAAAGGCGGCGCCTCGGTGCTGCTTACTTCCGATACACCGGCCCTGTCGACCTACGGCTTTGACAACAAAGCTTCAAGCATGGTCGTCAGCGTACAGGGCGCGGCGATTTACGAGCACGAAAACTACAAAGGCCGCATGCAGATCCTGCGGCAGGGCAGCTACACGCTGTCCGACCTCAATCTGGGCAACGACAGCATCAGCTCCATCCGCGTCGGCAGTGGCTATTCGGTCAAGCTGTATGAACACAACGACTTCGGCGGCAGCAGCAAGACACTTGCCGCCGACGCCTCGAGCCTGGGCAGCTTCAACGACAAAACCAGCAGCATCGTGGTCAGCGCGCAGTAACGGACCAGTAGCCCGCCCGGTGCGGGCGGCAAGATTCTGGCTTCAGTCCCCTCGACCGTCCTGCGTGATGGCCGAGGGGATGCTGTTGGTGGAGGAGACTGCCGCTGCCCACGCCACAGGGGCGCTGCGGCCGGCGAACACAGCTACTCCTGTACCGGGATCCCTGTCCAGCCGGAATTCCGGCATGTGCCGTTGTCCACGCGCCAGTAACGCTTAAGCATCGCATCGGGCGTTTCCGCCCCGCACCGCTACAGCGCTGCGCAGAAAGTCGCCGTCATCCCGATCGCGGGCTACAGCCACGCAACGGCGCCAAGGCTCGCTCGCTTCTCCGGTACGCGGGGAGATGGAAGTGCACCTGATCTTGGCTGGCTCTTTCGCCCTGGCATTCTGCTGGTGCGAGACAGTACGCGCGCGCGGTCTGCAATGCATGTTGAGTAAGCGCCATTCGAGCCTGACCCCGCCACCATTTTTTGGTTGCGTATGCGTACGATGGCGGCCGGACGCCACACCCTCACAGGACTTGGTGAAGATATATCTGATTTGTGTAGGTACACACACAACTCGGCAAGACCAAGCAACTACAGTGAGTCTGCTGCTGCCCACGACCGCAAGGTCATGACTGCGGCATCGGCTCCCGCCAGCCGGATCGCGCTTGTGGCCTTTAGCCAGGACGTCCCCACCGACCATGAAGAACCTGTTCCGCATGGCCAGTCTCTACCAGTGCGTTGACAGCCTGGAGATAGTAACGACGCTGTCAGCACAATTGAGCTGGTCGCAGCTGGAATTGTTGAGGGTGGACGACACTGCCTAGCGCAGCTCAAGGTCAGCAAGGAAATCGTCGCAGCAGACGACGAGACGACGCCGCTGGGCCTTACACCGTACGAATACGCCTTCTACGCCGCGGTCGCCAGCAACAGCAGCGCGCGCGAGCTGGCGCTTTGACTGGACGCGTTGACGGCAGCTTGATCGCGTGCCGGGCCTGTACCCATGCAGACAGCGCCGAGATGGGCTGCCGAGCACAGATGACATATCTATGTATTGGCAACATTTTCGGGTCAGGTACGACGGGATGATTCGCCCCATGAAGCCTGCACGCACGCCTGGCCGGGGCCTCGTTGACAGGTTCTGCGGCGGCTCCGCTACAATCCCGCCGGATGCGTTGGCCAGAGGCTGCACAGGCGCGTGATCATCACAGGGCGTGTCCTATCCGTAGGCAAATCAGGTCGCCGTCGCGCGTTGGCCGGTACCTGCGTGGCGTGTTTTTTACTCGGCAAGCTCTGAACAAGTCCTGGCACCACCGCTCTTGCACTCAGCACCCGATTTCCGCGACCCCGCCGAACGCCTGTTGCACAGGCATTTGGCCGCTCCATTGACTCACGAATCAAAGGCAATTGTCGAATTGCCCAGAGATTCAATAACAACTAGTCCACATTAGGAGATTTATTCATGGAACGATTCACCGGCCTGGCGCGCGCCGCGCTTTTTTCTGCGCTGCTGCTGCCGTTTTCGACCACGGCCACGGCCGCCTATCACACTGATCCACCGCCCGACGACGCGCCGCGGATTGCGACACCGCTCGTCGTCACGCCCTGGGCCAAGCGCTCGGTCCACAACGGTATTGCGTACTTCCTCTATCCGTCATCGTCGACCATCAGCCGCTTCGATCTCGCCGCGCAGGACTGGCTT
>JAAFHE010000548.1 GCA_013298265.1 Lysobacterales bacterium
AACACGGGCAGCGCGACCTACCATGCGGCGGCCAGCGTCGGCGCGAGCCTGCTCGTTCTCGCCTTCGCCACGTTGATGCAGGCGCACTGGCGCGTCGCTGAGCTGCAACGTCGGCGGCGCGAACTGGAGGGGCAGATCGGCCCCGCGGCGTAACGGGTGGGAAAACGGTCGTACTGTCGCAAGACCGCGCCGCCGCCGGCCACGCACCGTGGTCCGGCGGCGGCCGTGCGGATCCGTCCAGCGTCGCCGTGCCGATGACGAAGCGATGGCGCAAGCCGCTCCTCGCGATGCGCCCGCAGACCTGGCCCGGGTTCCTCACACTCAACAGAGATGCCGTCGAGACGCCCTCCTGGTACGTACCACGGACTGAGTGACGGCGCGGCGATACCGGTTCGCCGCAGGTATTCACCGCACCGCACCGTTGCGATCCGGCCAGTGCGCTGTCATCGTTGCCGACTGACCGCCTCGCCACAGCTCCGGCCCATTCCAGGAACTCCCATGACCGTATCCCTCTACACCGCCTCCGTCCCCGTGTTCCAGCAGATGCTCGGCAGCCTCGGCGACCTGCTCGCCAAGTCGCAAACCCATGCGACCGACAAGAAGATAGAGCCCGCCGCGCTGCTGCAGGCCCGCCTGTTTCCGGACATGTTCCCGCTGACCCGGCAAGTGCAGATCGCCTGCGATTTCGCCCGCGGAATATCGGCCCGGCTGGCCGATGTCGAGGTTCCGAAGTACGACGACAAGGAAACGTCCTTCGAAGAACTGCAGGCCCTGATCGCACAGACCCAGGCCTTCATCGCCGGCCTCGCACCCGCCCAGTTCGACGGCGGCGAAGAACGCGAAATCGTCACCCGCCCCGGCACACCAAAAGAGAAACGCTTCAGCGGCAGCAGCTATCTGCTCACCTACGGACTGCCGCAGTTCTTCTTCCACGTCACCACCGCCTACGCACTGCTGCGGCACAACGGCGTGGAAATCGGCAAGCGGGATTACATGGGATTGAAGTAGGCCCGCGTACGAAAATCAGCGCGCGGGATCTGCCCCGCGCGCTGCGTAGCATTCACCCCACTGTCGTGGACTACACTGCGCGAAACACCACGAGTAGCCCCCATGCGCTCACTGCCGCTGACGCTTCTGCTGCTCGTGCCAACGCTCTTCTTTTCCTACGCGCACGCAGATCCACCCGTCGAAGCGGTGCGCAACGTCGGCAAGAGCGATCCGGCGCGGAAGCCCTTGCTGGACGCGTTGCGTGGGCCGGTTGAGCAGGATCTCGGACAGCCGGTCCAGTTCGTCGTAAGCACGCTGCGCACGCAGGGCGCCTGGGCATTTGTCATCGCGACGCCGCAGACAAAGACTGGGCAATCCATCGACTTCGCGGCGACGCGCTACGCGTCAGCGATCGCTGACGGTGTGTTCGACGGCGGCACTGTATACGCATTGCTGAAGGCGGAGAAAAGCCACTGGTCGGTCAAGGAATTCGTCATCGGGCCTACCGATGTCGCCTATCTCGCTTGGCCCGAGCAGCACGGGGCACCGACCACCCTGTTCGAGCCACCCGCTGATTGAGGGAGCTGCCGGAGCTTTTGGCACCGAACCACGCCAATGCGCGTTGCCGCTGGCTCCACACGGACCGAATGCCAAGGCCGCTCTGAAGACTCGTCGCGGGCAGCAGCAGACCCGTGTCTGGCGGCGAACCCGGTGCTGGGCACGACGCTTTTTCGCGCGGCATCGCGTGCGAGGCGGCAAAAGCCAGAAATGAAAAAAGCCCCTGATTTCTCAAGGGCTTTTTCAATGTGGCTGGGAGACTAGGATTCGAACCTAGATAAACGGAGTCAGAGTCCGTTGTCCTACCGTTAGACGATCTCCCATCAATTTGCCGCGGCGTGCGCTCTGACCGTGTGCACGCTGCGTTCGGGACTTCCTGTCCCGTCGATGCGGGATTAGCGCTTCGAGAACTGGGTGGCGCGGCGGGCTTTGTGCAGGCCGACCTTCTTGCGTTCCACTTCGCGTGCATCGCGGGTCATGAAACCGGCTTTGCGCAGCGGGGACTTGAGGCTGTCGTCGTATTCGGTCAGTGCGCGCGAGATACCGAGACGGATGGCGCCGGCCTGGCCGGTGGTGCCGCCACCTTCAACCGTCACGAGAATGTCGAACTTCTCGGTGAAGTTGAGCAGTTCCAGCGGCTGGCGCACGATCATGCGGGCGGTTTCGCGGCCGAAGAACGTGTCGAGCGTCTTGCCATTCACCGTGATGTTGCCGGTGCCCGGGCGCAGGAACACGCGGGCGGCGGAAGTCTTGCGACGGCCGGTGCCGTAATTCTGTTGCAGTGCCATGTGCTCTATTCCTGCGGAAATCAGAGGTCCAGCGCCTGCGGCTGCTGGGCGGTGTGCGGATGATCGGCGCCAGCGTAGACCTTGAGCTTGCGATACATCGCGCGGCCCAGCGGGTTCTTCGGCAGCATGCCCTTGACGCCGAACTCGATGACGCGCTCCGGATGGGTAGCGAGCATGTCCTTGAGCGAGATCGACTTCAGGTTACCGATGTAACCGGTGAAGCGGTGGTAGAACTTGTCGTCCATCTTCGCGCCGGTCGCGTGAATCTTTTCTGCGTTGACGACGACGATGTAATCACCGGTGTCGACGTGCGGCGTGAAGATGGTCTTGTGCTTGCCGCGCAGACGCAGCGCGATTTCGGAGCACAGACGGCCCAGCGTCTTATTGGTAGCGTCGACGACGTACCAGTCGCGCTTTACTGTCTCAGCTTTCGCGCTGATCGTTTTCATGACAAGAAACCTTGTGCCAAAGGGGCAGGGAAAGGCGCGGGATGATAGCGGCACATGCCTGGGGCTGCAAGCCCTGGGCCGACGTGTGTCGTGCTGCAATCCGGCCTGGTCCGGCAGGTCGCCGGGGGGCGCGAATGCTAGCATGAACTGACATGTCCGCCATCCCCCCTGCCCGTGCCGCGACGCTGGAACTCCTGAATCTCGCCGACCAGTGTGTTCTGTGCGGGCTGTGCCTACCCGCCTGCCCGACCTACCGCGTGGGACGCACGGAAGCCGAGTCGCCGCGGGGCCGCATCACGCTTGCCCGGGCACTGGCCGCCGGAGAAATTGGCCCGCAGTCGTCTGCGCTGGCGCATCTGGATCACTGCCTGGGCTGCCTTTCCTGCGAACGGGTCTGCCCCTCGGGCGTGCAGTACGAGCGCCTGATCGATCTGAGCCGGCGCGAGACGGCGCGGCCACCTGATCGTCTGCAGCGCCTTATCTATGCGCTGATCGCCCGGCCGCGCTGGATACACGCGCTGGCTCGGCTCGGCGAAGCGCTGCGCCTGCCGCGCTGGCTGGGCGCGATGGCTGGACGCCGCGGCCGGGCGTCGGGGCTGGCGCGCTGGATCGCCCTGCTGCCGCGGCTACCGGACCTGCCCCCCCTGCCGCTGTCGGCGACTCCCGCTGCCGGCGAACGCCGCCGTATCGGCCTGTTCCTCGGCTGCGTGGCCTCGGCCTTCGATCGCGATACGCACGCGGCCGCACGTCAACTGCTCGCGGCGCTGGGCTATACCGTGAGCGAGCCGCCGGGACAG
>JAAFHE010000055.1 GCA_013298265.1 Lysobacterales bacterium
GCTGTGCCGGTCCAGCGCACTGATGGCGTCGGATCCGGCGCCGAGGCGCCGCACTTCGACCAGCACGCGCACCAGGCGCGCGAAGCGCGCGGCGAGGTTGCGGTAGAACTCCGCCCAGGCCGTGCGCGCCGCCGCCGCGAGGTCGATGTAGGCCTGGCTGCCAAGCGACAAAAAATAGTCCAGTCCGACAAGGCGTCGCTGCGCCTGCTGCGGATACAGGCCGGCAATCAGCAGGCAGCGATCGCCGACGTCGCGTAGCTGCTGTTGGCGCGGCGTGCGTGACGCATTCAGTGCCTGCAGGTAGTCCAGCGCGAGGACATGGCCGGCCAGTCCCGCGTCACGCAGATGACGCATGAGCAGGAATACGAGATAGCTCTCGGTATCGCTGTCCAGCGACGCAGCACCGTTGCTCCCGGCTTCGCGCACGAGTTCGTGCCACAGGGCTGTGGCGGCAGTGTCGGTCAGGATTCGGCTCATAGCGCTGTTCTCCGCGTCGGACTGACTTCCGGTGCGGAAGCCACCAGCAAGGTCCACGCCACGCCCGTCGTCGCCGGGAAGACCGGGGCGGGAGACGCGCGCGCGCTTCCCGCCCGATCAGGCGTTACTGGAAGCCGTTCGCGAAAATCCGGTCGGTGCAGGCGAAGACCTGGGCCGGATCGACGACGACGTTGAACTGCGTGCCGATGCTCAGCGAGGTGTAGCTGAAGATGCGCCAGCGGCCGTCGCCGTAGTACACGTCGAAATTGCGCGGCACGCTGCTGCCGCTGTGCAGACGGGTCACATGCACGCGCGCGCACGGCACGTCGTTGAGCAGCGGATGGTCGAGCTCGATGGAGCTGCCGGCGCTCTTCGTGGTGACGCGGAATGCGTTCGGACTGGCTTCCTGCGCGTAGACGTTGAAGCCCGCGCTGAGCGGCATGCCACCGCCGGCGGCCTGGTCGATGTTGACGATCTGCCAGCGGCCCGATGCGCCCGGCACATACTGCAGGCCGATCGGATGCGCGTTGTAGACGCCGCTGCCGGCGCTCCAGTTCTGCGTGGCGAGGATGATCCGGTCCGGCAGGTTGTTGACCGAGCTGTCATCCAGCTGCGTGCCGAACCCGGCGCTGTTGGCGGCGCTGCTGACGTGGCGGAACGAGCCGCCGCCGGCAGCGGGCACGAACAGGTTGTAGGCGGCGCCGACCGGCACGGCGGTGGTCTGGTCCTCGTTGAACAGGCGCCACTTGCCGCTGACGTAGTAGCTGCCGAAGCTGTTGTCGTTGGGTACGCCCGAACCACTGCCGTTCCAGTTCGGCGTGGCGAGGGGATTGGCTTCGCTCTGGCCGTCGAGCAGCGCGTTGTCGATGCGTGTGATGTAGCTGCTCGACGTGTTGGCTGCCGTCGCGACGTGCAGCAGTTCGCGATCGCCGTATTCGTACGCGCCGATATCGGCCTGGCCGGAACTGCCGCCCTTGAGCCGGCGCAGGCCATCGGCGTCGTTGGTCGGCAGGCTGTTGAAGATGATGCCCAGTCCGAGCGTGGCGGTGTCTGCCGCGTTGATCGCGGGCGAATCCGCGCGCAGGCGTGGTGTGCTCAGTGCGACAAGGTTTGCGTCTGCGGTGATCGTGTTCGGGCCCGGCGCGGTGAAGTTGCTGTTGACGTTGAGCAGGTTGTAGCCGTTGCTGAGGCCCGCCGCCAGCCCGGTCGTGAACGAAAGCCCGCGCTCGCCCACGATGAGGTTGTTCTTGACGATGCCGTCGATGGCTGCGCCGGCGAGGCCGCCGGACCACTGGTTGGCCAGGATGCCGAAGCTGCAGCGCGTGACCGTGTTGTTAACCGCCTGCGCGCTGATGCGGCCGTTGCCTACAGTAAAGCCGATGCCGCTGCCGCTGGTGCTTCCGCCACTGGTGTTGTCCGCACAGACCACCACGTTGCTGTAGACGCGCGCCTCGAAATCACTGGTCGTGGTCGAGAGCAGCCCTTCCGACACGAACAGGCCGGCACGGAAGAAGCCTCCGCGCACCGTATTGCCGTGCAGCTTAACGGTACCGCTGCCGCCGCCTAGCGTATCGACGAAGATGCCGGCGCCCTCGACCGCGCTGGCCGAACGGCTGCGCACGTCGTTGTAGTAGGCACTGGCGTTGAGTGTGCCGCCGCCGTTGACGAGTTCGATCAGGCCGGCGTTGAGATTGCGCGGCAGGCCCGTCACGCGGTTGTTGTACAGGCGCGCCTGTACGGTGTTGCCGCTGCGGCCTTCGACGCGCAGGTAGGTCGGCGCGGTGCTGGTCTGTTCGAGTACGAGGCCGGAGAAGTCGAAGGTGGCCGTACCCGTGCCCAGATAGGTCGCGCTGACGTAGGCGTTGGTCAGGCGCAGGCCGCGCAGGGTCACGCTCTGGTTGCCGGAGATCGGGGCTGAGCTGACGGTGATCCAGTTGCCCGAGGCCAGGCTGGGATGGCGGCCGTCGGCAGCGACGACCGACAGGCTGCGGTTATACAGATTCAGGCTTTCGGCGATGCTGGCGTCAGTGTTGACGCTGATCACGTCGCCGTCGGCCGCGGCGTCGATGCAGGCCTGCAAGGTGGTGTTGCACGGCACGGCGCCGGGCCAGACGAAAACCGTCACGCCGGCCTGGGCGGCCGGAACGAGCAGCAGGTTCAGCGATAGGCCTGCGAGCAGGGCGAGCGAGCGGAAGCGGAACATGGCGAAACTCCGTGACAAGGTGTCCGGATAAGCGCAGTTCGATCGACGTGCACGACAGCACGGCCGCGCAACGGCGTGCGGGAGAGACGGCGCCGCCCGGTCTATGTCGCAGGACTTGGCGCGCGCGGTGGTGGAATTCAGTGAGACAGCGCGGCCTGCTCCGCACGCAGTCGGCGCGGAAGATAGGGCAGGCGCGCGATCGTGTCGCGCGCGGCGGCGGTCGCCTCGGCCGAGCGCGCCGCCGACGCGCAGCGCGCGATCAGCAGCTGCGCACTGGCCAGATCGGGCAGCAGGGCGGGGCCGCCCTTGGCGAGGCCTTCAGCAGCGGTATCCAGACCCGGCAGCATCTCCGCGCATGCGCCGGCCGCCACGCCGGTACGCAGCTTGACGAGCTCCAGCCGTGCGCGTCGCGGATGGCCGGCGGGCAGGCTGTCGCCGAGCGCAGCAAGCACGGCGTCGATCTCGCGGGTAGCCGCGCCGCGGTCGCCGCTTGCGAGCAGCGCATCGGCGTAGGCCGCGCGTGATTGCAGGGTGTCGGCATGGCCGCCGCCGAGCGCAGCCTCGAGCAGGGCGATCGCGTCGCGGTAGTTCGCGAGTGCCGCGGCGCTGTCGCCGTGCTCGTTCTGCGCGGCGGCAAGGCCGACGAGCGCGACGCCGACGAGATAGTGCTTCTCTCCCAGCGCGGCACGCGCAATCGCAAGCCCCTCTTCGCTGTGCGCAAGTGCGTCGTCGATCCGGCCGAAAAAGCGCTCGAATCCGCTGAGGCTGCCGAGCATGGTCGCGACCGTCGGATGCCTTTCCCCCTGGCCGCGCCGCGCCGTCGCGAGCGCCTCGCGCATGCGTGCGATGGCGCTGTCGCCGTCACCGCGCGACCACGCCAGCACGGCGAGCGAGTTGAGGCTGCTCGCGACATCGGGATGATCCGGGCCGAGGCTCGCGCGCTGGATTTGCAGCGCCCGTTCGTACAGTGTCGCCGCCGCAGCCGCATCGCCGAGGCGCTGCCTGGCCACCGCCAGGTTGAACACGGTCTGGGCGTAGTCCGGGTGATTCTCGCCGAGCAGTTCGCGTCGCGTCGCCTCGGCCGCCTTGAGCAGGGCCGCGGCCTCGTCGGCGGCACCGCGCTGCAGCAGGATCACGGCCAGGTCGTGCTGCACGCGCGCGCTCTGCGTATGCCGTGCGCCATGCGCGGACAGCGATAGCTGCAGCGCTTCGCGCAAGCTGTGTTCCGCGCCGGCGACGTCGCCGGCACGGAATTGCACGGGTCCGAGCGCGGCGAGATCGCGCAGTCGCGTCGCCGCGCCGCGCGGTCCGTGAGTGTCGGCCAGCGCCGCGTCCAGCGCCTGGCGTGCGGCGGCGGGCTGGCCCTGCTCGACCAGCACTTCCGCCAGGCGCAGCCGCGCATCGCCGTGCAGCGGCGCGGCTGCGGCATCGTCGAGCACCTGCTGCAGATCGGCCTGCGCCGCATCAAGCTGGCCTTGGGCGAGACGTACGCGGGCGCGCTCGATCCGCGCCGCCGCAGCCGCGCCGCCCGCGCCGGCGGCGACGGCCGCGTCGGCAAGCACAGCGGCGCGATCCAGCGCGCCTAGCTGGCGATGTGCGCCGGCCAGCGCCGTGGTGAGTTCGGCGCGCAGCTCCGGATGTGTGACCAGCGTTTCGCCGAGCCGCGTCTCGCCGCGTTCGATCAGCTCGCGCGCGCTGACGCGGCGGCCTTTGCTCTCGTCCGGACTGACCCCGGCAAACAGCGCGAGCACGAAATCCTTGACCGCCTCGGCGCGCTGCGCCTGCGCGATGGCATCGGCCGCGGCGGCGTTCGCGCGCTGCGACTCGTGCCAGGTTGCCGCGACGCCGGCGACGGCGGTCGCGAGCACGAGTGCGACCGCGGCCACGCCGGCACGATGCCGCAAAAGGAATTTTCTCACGCGATGGCCAACACTGGCGCGGCGCGCGGCGATCGGGCGGCGCTGCAGGTGTGCCTGCAGGTCGGCCGCGAGTGCGGCGACGCTGGCGTAGCGCCGCTGCGGCTCGGGCGCGAGCGCGGTCGCGACGATCAGATCCAGATCCCCACGCAGCCGCTGCGCGAGCTGCCGCGGCGAGGCCGAGCGCGCCGCGGCCGCGTCTTCCTGCGTGACGAGCTGCGACAGATTGCGCGGAGCGGTATTGCGCACGCCGGGCCGCTGTCCGCTGAGCAGCTCATGCAGCAGCACGCCGAGCGCGTACACGTCGGTCGCGGTCGTGATGCTGCCGCCGCTGAACTGCTCCGGTGCCGCATAGGCCGGGGTCAGGCGGCGCAGGCCGGTGCGCGTATCGTCCTCGCGCTCGGAGTCGTCGAGCAGCTTGGCGATGCCGAAATCGAGCAGGCGCGGCCTTCCGTCCGCATCGACGAGGATGTTGGCCGGCTTGATGTCGCGGTGCACGATCAGTGCACGGTGCGCCGCCTCGACGGCGTCGCAGACATCGAGGAACAGGCGCAGGCGCGGCTCGATGCGCAGGCGGCGTGCGTCGCACCAGCGCACGATGTTGTCGCCTTCGATGAATTCCAGCGCGAACCACGGCACGCCTTCGGGCGTGAAGCCGCCGTCGATCAGGCGTGCGATGGCCGGGTGCTCGAGCCGTGCGAGGATGCGCCGCTCGCGCCGGAAGCGCGCCTGTTCGACCGGGTCGCGCAGGCCGACGCGCAGCAGTTTCAGCGCGACGCGCTGCACATAGCCGTCGACCTCCCGTTCGGCGCGGTAGACGCTGCCGCTGCCGCCTTCGCCGACCAGATCGAGTACACGGTAGGCGCCGATCTGCAGCGGCACCGCCTGTTCGACCGCGCCGATCAGCGACTCGGCGTACGCGGCGCCGTCGCGGTCGAGAAAACCGGGCTGCGCTTCCCGCGCGAGCAGGTCGCGCAGCAGCGCGCGCAGTTCGTCGTCGCGGATCTCGCCGTTGAGAAACGTGTCGCGTTGCGCGGCCGGCAGATCGAGCAGGCGGTCGAGCAGCGGCGCAAGTTCCGTCCAGCGCGACGCGATCGCGCTGGACGCGCCGACGCGATTCACGCCGGCATGTCCAGCGCGTGGTGCAGGAACAGTCGCGCCTTGTTCCAGTCGCGCACCACGCTGCGCGCGGTGATGCCGAGGACGGCGGCGACTTCTTCCACCGAGAGTCCGGCGAAGAAACGCAGCTCGACGACTTTGGCAAGGCGCTGGTCGAGCGCGCCCAGATCGGCGAGCGCGGCATCGAGCGCGACCATTTCGCCGGCGATGCACTCGATCGGGATGTCGGCTGACTGCCAGTCCAGCGCGATCTGGCCGCCGCCGCGTTTCTGCGCCGAGCGGCGCCGCGCGTGGTCGACCAGGATGTGGCGCATCGCGGTCGCCGCGTAGCCGAGGAAATGCGCGCGGTCCTGCCAGACCGCATCGCGCTGGTTGACGAGACTGAGGTAGGCCTCGTGCACGAGCGCGGTGGTGCTCAGGGTGTGATGGTGCTGGCCCGACAGATAGCGATGTGCGAGCTGGCGCAGGCGTTCGTAGACCTGCGGCAGCAGGCGATCGACGGCGCGTTCATCGCCGCAGCGGGCCTGGGCGAGCAAGGCGGTGATATCGGTGGTGACGAGCATGGCGTGGAATGGTAGCGCGCAGCTGCGGCGCGGTGCGTCGCGCAGGTCGCAGCGGCAGCGGACCTGGCGCGCGGTAGGGATGTGGCGTGGTTGGCAGTTCGACGGCCCTCACGCCAGCGCCTTCTCTGCCTGCAGCAGCTTCTCGATGATGCGCCCCAGCCACTCGCGCTCCTCCGCATCCAGATGGGCCAGCAGCCGCTGTTCGTGCTGCAGCGCGAGCGGTGCCACCTCGTCGTAGACCTTGCGTCCTTTCGCGCTGAGGCTCAGCACCGACTGGCGCTTGTCGTGATCCGCGGTCGAGCGCTTCACGCGGCCGTCCTTCATGAGCTCGGCGACGGCGCGGCTCACCGCGACCTTGTCCATGGCCGTGCGTTCGGCGACTTCGCGCGCAGAGACGCCCTCGTAGCGGCCGAGCACGGCGAGGACGCGCCACTCGGTGATGGATAGCTGGAAGCGGTCCTCGTATTCGCGCGCGATCGCCTGGCTGACCGTGTTGGATAGCACCGACAGGCGATAGGGCAGGAATTTTTCCAGTTCCAGTGTCGTGTTGCCGGCCATGCGGCGGCGTCCCTTGCAAATGGTTTCAGTTGAAACTATAACGGCGGCCTCACCGATGCAAGCCTTCCAGGAGCCAGCCATGAGCGCCCAGCCCAATCTCGGTATGCAGCCGACCCAGTTCGAGAATCCGATGGGCATCGACGGATTCGAATTCGTCGAGTTCGCCGCACCCGACGCGGCGCCGCTGCACGCATTGTTCCGGCGCATGGGCTTTACCGCCGTGGCCCGCCATCGCAGCCGCGCGCTGACGCTGTACCGCCAGGGCGGTGTGAATTTCCTCGTGAACGCGGATCCGGATTCCTTCGCCGCCGACTTCGCCAAGGCCCACGGGCCCTGCGCCTGCGGCTTCGCGATCCGAGTGCAGAAACCGGCCGCGTGGGTGGCCGAGCAGGCTGTCGGCAACGGTGGTGCTTATATCGACGACAAGGCCGATACGCGCGCCGTGGACTCGCCGGTCATCAAGGGCATCGGCGACTGCATGCTGTATCTGGTTGACCGCTACGGCGACAAGGGCAGCGTCTATGGCGAATTCGAAGCCATCGCCGGCGCCGAGCAGAACCCGACCGGCTTCGGCCTGACCTTCATCGATCACCTGACCCACAATCTGTACTTCGGCAACATGAAGAAGTGGTCGGACTACTACGAGCGCCTGTTCAACTTCCGCGAGATCCGCTACTTCGACATCAAGGGTTCCAAGACCGGCCTCGTCTCCAAGGCCATGACCGCGCCGGACGGCGTCGTGCGCATTCCGCTCAATGAATCCTCCGATCCGAAGAGCCAGATCAACGAATACCTCGACCAGTACCACGGCGAGGGCATCCAGCACATCGCCTGCTTCACCGACAACATCTACGACACGGTCGAGGCCATGCGTGCTGCCGGCGTCGAGTTCCTCGACACGCCCGACACGTACTTCGACGTGATCGACGCACGTGTACCCAACCACGGCGAGGACGTACCGCGCCTGGCGAAGAACAAGATCCTCATCGACGCCGATCTGGAAACCAAGCAGCGCAAGCTGCTGCAGATCTTCACCCAGAACGCGGTCGGCCCGATCTTCTTCGAGATCATCCAGCGCAAGGGCAACGAAGGCTTCGGCGAGGGCAATTTCCAGGCCCTGTTCGAATCGATAGAACGCGACCAGATCCGTCGCGGCGTGCTGTAATCGCGCGCCGCACGATGGCGGCATCCTGTTGGTTTCTCCACCCTGACGCGACATCGGGTCGCGTGAACGCATGGCGGCCATGACCCTCAACTATTTATCCGGTTTCGGCAACGAACACGCGAGCGAGGCGCTGCCGGGCGCGCTGCCCGAAGGGCGCAATTCGCCGCAGCGCGCGCCCTACGGCCTCTACGCCGAGCAGCTCTCGGGTACGGCCTTCACAGCGCCGCGCCACGTGAACCGGCGCAGCTGGATGTATCGCCTGCGCCCGGCGGCCCTGCATCAGCCCTTCGTCGCGCTGACGCACGCGCGCTTCCACAATCGTTTCGAGGAAGCGCCGGCCACGCCGAACCAGCTACGCTGGGATCCGCTGCCGCTTCCGGAAGCGGAAACCGATTTCATCGACGGTCTCGTGACCTATGCCGGCAACGGCTCGGCCGCGGCGCAGACCGGCATTGGCATTTATGTCTATGCCGCGAACCGCGACATGCAGGGACGTTATTTCTATTCGGCCGACGGTGAGCTGCTGATCGTGCCGCAGCAGGGCCGCCTGCGCATCGCGACCGAACTCGGCTGGCTCGAAGTGGAGCCGCAGGAGATCGCGTTGATTCCGCGTGGCATTCGCTTCCGCGTCGAGCTGCCGGACGGCCCGTCGCGCGGCTATGTCTGCGAGAACTTCGGCGCGCATCTGCGCCTGCCGGACCTCGGTCCGATCGGATCGAACGGCCTGGCCAATCCGCGCGACTTCCACGCGCCGGAAGCGGCGTATGAGGACCTCGAAGGCGACTTCGAGCTCGTCGCGAAATTCCAGGGCGCGCTGTGGCGCGCAGCGATCGGCCATTCGCCGCTCGACGTGGTTGCCTGGCACGGCAACCATGTGCCGTACAAGTACGACCTGCGCCGCTTCAACACGATAGGCTCGATCAGCTACGACCATCCGGACCCATCGATCTTCCTCGTGCTGACCTCGCCGAGCGACACGCCGGGCGTCGGCAATATGGATTTCGTGATTTTTCCACCGCGCTGGCTCGTGGCCGAGGACACGTTCCGTCCGCCCTGGTTCCACCGCAATATCGCCAGCGAGTTCATGGGGCTGGTCCACGGCGCCTACGACGCCAAGGCCGGCGGCTTCGCGCCCGGTGGCGCGAGCCTGCACAACTGCATGACCGGACACGGCCCCGACGCGGCCAGCTTCGACAAGGCCACGCATGCCGACGTGAGCCGGCCCGACCACATCGTCGACACCATGGCCTTCATGTTCGAGACGCGTGCCGTGATCTGTCCGACGGTGCAGGCGCTGGACCTGCCGCAATTGCAGCGGGACTATCACGAATGCTGGCAGGGTTTGAAAAAGAATTTCGATCCTCAACGGCGCTGAGGTGTGTGAGCAGAAAGCGTAAGGCCCTCCCCTTGAAGGGGAGGGCTTTACTACGGCATTGCCCGAAATCCCGGCCGAATACAAAAGCCTGCTTCATCTTTTTCAGAGGTTCCAAAATGAAACTCGGAAGTCTCAAGGAAGGCGGTCGCGACGGCACGCTGGTCGTGGTCAGCCGCGATCTCAGCCACGCGGTCCGCGCCGACGGCATCGCGCCGACCCTGCAGCGTGCGCTGGAGGACTGGAGCAGCGTCGCGCCGCGGCTCAATGCGCTGTCCGAACAGCTCAACGCGGCCGTGGCCGGGGGTGGCCTGGCCGCGCTCAGCGGCGTGTTCGCGCTCGACCCGGCGCAGCTTGCCGCACCGCTGCCGCGTGCCTACGAGTTCGTCGACGGCAGCGCCTACCTGCCGCACGTCGAGCGCGTACGCAAGGCGCGCAATGCCGAGGTGCCCGCCTCGTTCTACGTCGATCCACTGATGTATCAGGCGACCAGCGCGGGCTTCTATGGCCCGCGCGACCCGGTCATCGTGCCGAGCGAAGCCTACGGCATCGACCTGGAAGCCGAGATCGTTGTCATCACCGACGACGTGGCCATGGCCGTCACGCCCGAGCAGGCGGCTGCGCATATCCAGCTGATCGGCCTCGTCAACGACGTGAGCCTGCGCAACCTGATTCCCGACGAGCTCGCCAAGGGTTTCGGCTTCCTGCAGTCCAAGCCACGCTCGGCGCTGTCGCCGGTGTTCGTGACGCCGGACGAACTCGGCGCCGCGTGGCAGGACAGCAAAGTGCACTTGTCGCTGACCACGCACCTCAACGGCAACTGGTTCGGCGCACCCGAAGCCGGCGTCGACATGCAGTTCAACTTTGCCCAGCTGATCGCCCACGCCGCCCGCACGCGGCCGCTGTCGGCCGGCACCATCGTCGGTTCCGGCACCATCGCCAACCAGGACACCTCGACCGGCGCCTCCTGCCTGGCCGAGCAGCGCGTGGTCGAGACCCTGCGCGACGGCAAGGCGACGACGCCGTTCATGCGTTTCGGCGACCGCATCCGCATCGAGATGTTCGATCGTGATGGCAAGAGCATCTTCGGCGCGATCGAGCAGATCATGACGGCGTTGGGCTGACGCGCGGCGATGCCTCCACCGCACTGCTGCGGCGCCCAATTGGCGCCGCAGTGGTAACGGAGTAGATTCGCCGCAGGTCCGGCGCGGGCGGCCGGTCATAGACCCAAGGGCGTCTCCAGGGAGTAGCGACGATGTCGACGGAAGGCTTGCGGCTGTACAGCTATTGGCGTTCCAGTGCGGCCTATCGTGTGCGCATCGCGCTGAACCTCAAGCGGCTGCCGTACGAAATCGTCCCGGTCCACCTGACCGCGGACGGCGGCGAGCAGCATTTCCTCGACTACGTGCGCCTCAATCCGCAGGCCGTCGTGCCGACTCTGCTCGACGGTGGCCGTGTGATCCGCCAGTCCATGGCGATCATCGAATACCTCGACGAGTCCTACGAGGGCGAACTCAAGCTGCTGCCGCCGACCGCGCGCGACCGCGCCCGTGTGCGCGGCCTCGCCCAGATCGTCGCCTGCGACATCCATCCGCTCGGCAACCTGCGCGTGCTGCAGTACCTGGAGCGCGAACTCGACACGCCGGCCGAGGAACGCGAGCGCTGGTCCCGCCATTGGATCCGCGAAGGCTTCGACGCCTTCGAGGAACTGTTGCAGGAAAACCCGTCGACCGGCCAGTTCTGCGAAGGCGACGAGCCCAGCCTTGCGGACATCTGCCTTGTGCCACAGGTATACAACGCAAAACGCTGGGGCGTGGACCTGTCCGACTATCCGGCCATCGTGCGCATCAATGACGAGTGTCTGAAGCTGGCGGCGTTTGATCAGGCGCGGCCGGAGAATCAGCCGGATGCGCCGGGGTGAGGCGCGCGTATTCGTTGGTCCCGTCGCAAAAGTACTCGCTGGCGCAGACTCAGAAACACGGGGATTTCTTCGGCGTTCTGCTGCTGCACCGCGACGCCTGTTTGCGCAGATCGCCGCAACCTTCGTGACTGGCGTCCATTTCCGGACGTGCGCACAGATCAATCGCGTTGCCTTTGGTGTCTCGTTTCACGGTGTTGTAGAGGAAATCGATCTTCATCTTGCAACTGGGCTGCTCACCCGATTCTACAAGCCCTAATGGTGTCGATTCGCCATAGCCGCGCAACACCCGGCGTAGCTGCGCGGCGTCGCAGCGATCGAAGTTGGG
>JAAFHE010000549.1 GCA_013298265.1 Lysobacterales bacterium
GCGTTCGAGCTGCGCTATACCTATGTCGTAACCAACACCGCCGACGCGGTGGACAGCAACGTCGGCAACGGCGTCTGCCAAAGCACGCTGGGCGGATGCACCCTGCGCGCCGCGATCCAGGAAGCGGGCGCGAGCGACCAGTTCGCCGTCATCGACGTGCGCGACGGCGTCTACGAGCTCAACATTCCCGGCGCCGAAGAGGATCTCGGCGAAACCGGCGATCTGGACTTGCAAGGCTTGAATCGCGCCGCGCGCGTGCTGATCGGCAGCGGTGCCGATCGCGTGGTCATCCGCAACACCACGGGCGACCGCGTGTTCGACACGTCGAGCAACTCAGGCCTCAACGTGCCGATCGGGCTGTTGGGCCTGCGCATCATGGGTGGCAACCACACGGCCACTTCGTCGGGAGTCACCGGCGGCGGCGGCATGCGCCTGCGCGCGGTCGGGAACACGACCATCGATCAGGTCTGGTTCGATCGCAACCACACGACCGGCTACGGCGGTGGGCTGAACTTCATCGATTCCTCGTCCGGCGCTACCACACGCATCACACGCAGCGCGTTCACGCGCAATTCGGCCGGCGAGGACGGCGGTGGCGCGCTGCTGTCCCAAGGCGATCCGCTGACGGTCAGCAACACGCTGTTCGCCGACAACACCAGCGGCGGCCGTGCCGCCGGCGTGCGATTCTCCAATTCACGGGTCGCCGATTTTGCCTATTCGACGATCACACGCAATCGCTCGGCGACGTCCGGCGGCGGCTTCGAAGCCGACGGCTCGGTCGTTCTGACCGGCATCATCTCGGCTGGCAACCGCGATTCCGGTGTCGGGGCTACGCACCCGGACTGCGCCGTGAGCTCGGCCCAGAGCGTGTCGTCCGCCGGCTACAACATCATCGGTGTCGCCGGCACCAATGGCTGCCCCATGTCGGGCGACACCACCGGCAACCAGATCGGCGTGAATGCTCCGCTGTCGTCCGTCGGCATGATCGGCTACGCCTTGCCCTACGTCGGCGTGCAACCGGGCAATCCGGCGCTCGAGGGCATACCGCGCGACGATTGCGTGCTGCCCGACGCACGCTTCGAGAAGACCGACATGTTCTCCAGCGAAAGACCCGGCGCCATCGCGCAGTTTTGCACCGGCGGCGCGGTCGAGGGACTTTCGGAACTGATATTCGCCGATGGTTTTGGCAGCGAATACGTCGGCGAGTGAGCCTGGACGGCTACAACGCGCCAGACGCCATCAACCCGCGGCCATGCGGAACGCCTCACGCACCATGCGACGCAGTTCCTCGTCATCCCAAGGCTTGGCCACGTAGCGATACACCGCGCCGCGGTTGATCGCTTCGGTCAGCGAGGCGAAGTCGCTGTAACCGCTGAGGATCAGGCGCACGGTGTCGGGATACAGATCCTTGACGCGGCTGAGGAACTCCGTGCCGCTGATGTCCGGCATGCGCTGGTCGGAGATGATGACCTGCACCGGCTGCGCGGCCAGGATCTCGAAGGCCTGGCGCGCATTGCTCGCGGTCTCGATGTTGTAGCCGTCCCGGCGCAGCAGGCGCACGAGCGCGCGCAGCACGTTCTCCTCGTCGTCGAGCAGCAGCAGCGTTTCGGTGCTGCTCGGTCGCGCGAGTTCGGTGTCGGCGTCCTGGCGCAGATAGCGACGGCGCAGCACGTCGAAGGCCTGCGCCTCGGGCATGGGCAGGCAAAAGTAGTTGCCCTGGAACTGGTCGCATTCGCTGCGGCGCAGGTACGCGGCCTGGCCGATGGTTTCAACCCCTTCGGCGCTGACCGTCATGCCGAGCTGGTGGCCGAGCGCGATCACCGCGCGGCAGATGCCGGCCGAGCCCGGGTCAGTGATGATGTCGCGCACGAAGGACTGGTCGATCTTGAGCTTGTCGATCGGAAAGCGGCGCAAATAGTTGAGGCTGGAATAGCCGGAGCCGAAATCGTCCAGCGACAGGCTGACGCCGAGCGCCTTGAGCGAGCGCATCGCGACGATGACGCGCTCGACGTGGGCCATGACCATGGACTCGGTCAGTTCTAGCTCGAGATAGCGTGGCGGCAGGCGCGAGACCTCGAGCGCTTGCCGCACGCGTTCGAGGAAATCCGGCCGCTGCAGTTGCAACGCCGATACGTTGACCGCGACGGTGAAATCGGCCAGGCCGCTGTCGAGCCATTCGCGCGCCTTGCAGCAGGCCGTTTCCAATACCCACTGGCCGAGTTCGACGATGATGCCCATTTCCTCGGCGACCGGGATGAAGCGGCCCGGCGGCAGCAGACCGTGCACCGGACTGTTCCAGCGCACCAACGCCTCGACGCCGCGTACCTGCCAGTCATGTGCGCCGATCTGCGGCTGGAAATGCAGCACGAGCTCCTGGTTTGCGATCGCGGCGCGCAGGCCGGAACCGAGTTCGCGCCGGTCCTTGAGCGCCTGCGACTGCTCGTTCGAGAACGATGCGACTGCGTTGCGGCCCTCGTCCTTGGCCTTGATCATCGCGGCTTCGGCCTGCTGCATCAGTTCTAGCGCAGCGGTGCCGTTCTCGGGAAAGCAGCTGACGCCGACGCTGCAGGTCAGGAACACCTGTTGCAGGCCCAGATTGATCGGCTGCTCGATCAGCAGACGCAGCGCTTCGCCGAGTTCCTGCTGGTCCGGCGCATCGACGCCGTCGGAACGCACGATCAGGAACTCGTCACCGGCGATGCGCGCGACCTTTCCCTGCTCGCCGACCGAATCGAGCAGACGTTGCGCGACCGTGCGCAGTACCTGGTCGCCGATCGCATGGCCACGCGAATCGTTGATCAGGCGAAAGCGGTCCAGATCGAGGTAGAACACGCTGACGCGGCTGCCGCGCAGCGCGGCACCGGCCAGCGATGCGCTCAGGAAAACCTCGATCTGCTCGATGCGCGGCAGCCCGGTGACCGTATCGTGGCTGGCGAAATGGGCGAGTTCGCTCTCATAGCGACGCCGTTCGGTGATGTCGCGCGCGACCGCGAAGATGCGCTGGTCCGGCGCGAGCGAGGCGGTCCACTCGAGCCAATGGATTTGACCGTCGGCGTCGATCCAGCGGTTGACGAAGGCATCGACGCGACCCTGCGCCAGTATCTGTGCCGTCGCCGCGGCGGTGATGGCGAAATCGTCCGGGTGCGTGTGGTCGCGCCAGTTGCTCAGGAACAGCTCTTCGGTGCTGCGCCGCAGCAGGCGCGTGGTAGCTGCGTTGAACTGGAATAGCTGGCCCTTTGCGTCAACGATGACGAACAGCTCCAGCGACAGCGCGAAGAAACGGTCGCGCTCCAGCCGCGCCTGCTCGGCCTGCAGACGCTCGCTGATGTCGCGGAAGACCACGACCGCGCCGGTAACGTGGCCGTCCAGATGCAGCGGCGAGGCCACCAGATCGACCGGGATGCGCCGACCGTCGCGTGCAATGAATTCGCTGTGCTCGCTGATACGGCTATCGCGCTGCAGGGCGCGCAGGGCCGGGCCCGGCACCTCGGGATGGGGCACGGCGAAGCGGCTTTCCACTGCACAATCCTGCAGCGCGGCGGCTTCCCAGCCGAGGATCTCGCTCGCCGCGGGG
>JAAFHE010000550.1 GCA_013298265.1 Lysobacterales bacterium
CGGCGGCAACCCGTACCACGCGGCCGATACTGCCTACGCCAACGGTGCCCGCCTGCACAGCAACTCCTGGGGCGGCGGCTGCGTCGATCCGACGACCGGCCAGTACATCGCCGGCTGTACGGTGACCTACGACTCGCAGTCGCGCGATGCCGACAATGTCACACGCGACCGCAGCGACCTCGTGCTGCTGTTCGCCGCCGGCAACGACGCCAGCATCGCACCGGCTGGCTACAACGTCGGCAGCCCAGGCAACGCAAAGAACGTGATCACGGTCGGCGCGACGAGCCGCGGCACCGCGGCCAATGCGATGGCCAGCTTCTCCTCGCGCGGCCCGACCAACGACGCACGCACGAAGCCGGACATCACCGCACAGGGTTCGAGCATCGTCTCCGCCGGCCGCAATGCCTGCGGCACGGTGACCATGAGCGGTACGTCGATGGCCACGCCGACCGCAGCCGGCCTCGCCGCCCTCGTACGCGAATACCTGCAGCGCGGTTTCTATCCGACCGGACAGAAGGTCGCCGCCAACGCGATCGCCAACCCGTCGGGTGCGCTGGTCAAGGCGATCCTGATCGCGGGCGCCATGCCGATGACCGGCACCGGCGCGGGCACATCGCCGGGCCAGTCGCAAGGCTGGGGCCGCATCCTGCTCGACGACTCGCTGTACTTCAGCGGCGACGGCAACAAGCTCTACATCCATGACGCCCCGACCGGTCTGTCCACCGGCGGTCAGGACACCCACAACCTGAACGTCGCTGCGGGCCAGCCGCTCAATGTCACGCTGGCCTGGACCGACGTGGCTGCTTCCGTCGGCGCCAACCCGGCGCTGGTCAACTCGCTGCGCCTGGAACTCGTTGCACCCAACGGTGATGTCTGGACGCAGAAACTGCCAGCCGGCGTCAGCGTGAGCAACGCCAACCCGAGCCAGAGCACCACGACGACGAACTACGACAACCGCAACAACGTGCAGCGCATCAGCTTCGCCGCCCCGGCGGCCGGTGCCTATACCGTACGCGTGCGCGGCATCAACGTTCCGACCGGTCCGCAGAAGTACGCGCTGGCCGTCACCGGCAACGTGTCGACCGGCGGCGGCGGCGGCAACCAGGCGCCGGTGGCGAACTTCAGCAACACCGCGAGCGGCCTGACCGTCAACTTCACCGACAGCTCCACGGACTCCGACGGCACCATCGCGTCGCGCGCCTGGAACTTCGGCGACGGCACCACGTCGACTGCGACCAACCCGAGCAAGGTCTACACCTCGGCGGGTACCTACACGGTCACGCTGACCGTCACCGACAACGCCGGTGCGACCAATACCAAGACCAGCACGGTCACGGTATCCAGCGGCGGCGGCGCGCAGACCTACACCAACACGACGGACTTCGCCATCACCGACAACAGCACGGTCAACAGTCCGATCGTCGTGTCCGGCCGCACGGGCAATGCCCCGAGCAACGCGTCGGTCACCGTGGCGATCATCCACACCTATCAGGGCGACCTGAAGGTCGACCTCGTGGCGCCGGATGGCACGCTGTACAACATCCACAACCGTACCGGTGCCGGCACCGACAACATCAACAAGACGGTCACGCTGAACCTGTCCAGCGAACTGCTCAACGGTACGTGGAACCTGCGCGTCAACGACAACGCGGGCGGCGATATCGGCAGGATCGATAGCTGGAGCGTCACGTTCTGATCGGACGTTCAGGCGAGTAGCCTGAAGCGAAGGATCGGCAACCTGCAACAGACAACGGCGGGCTCCACGGAGCCCGCCGTTTTTTTGACGAAGCCCTGGTGCGTCACTCCGTCAATCGGCGGATCGCCGGCTGGGCACCGGATGCAGACGAATATCGACCAGGAAATACCGCGCACGGCCTGCGCAACGTTGCGGTGCGGCACCGGCTGACGAGGGTTCGCCGCGGCGGCGTGTCAGGGTTTTGCACGCAATTGCGTCATGTCCGGCAAGGGCGGCACAGGGCCGCCGCATAGCCGGGGGCTGCATCGTGAAACCGTGCCATCAACTATTTGCCGCTGCGCTGCTCTTCGTCTGCGCCGGCGCAAGCCTTGCGCGCGAAGGCGATCTCGACGCGCGATTCAGCAGCGACGGCCTGCAGATCGTCGCCTACGACCTCACCACGGCGAAGGGCGATGTCGCACACCGGGTCGTCGTCGATCCGCGCAACGGCCGCTACATCGTCGTCGGCTACGTCGACAGTGGTGCCGTCGGCATGGCCGCGTTCAAGCCCGACGGGGCAGCCGACACCTCGTTCGGGGTCAGCGGGAAGATCGCACGCGGCGCACCACTGCTGGCCATCACCGGCGTCACCGTGGACACGGTCAACCGCATCGTCGTCGCGGGCTACGGGCGCAAGCCCGGCGCAGCCTCTCTCGATTTCGACCCGGTCGTCTGCCGCTACAACATGAGCGGCTTTCCGGACACCAACGTGTCTGCGGATGGCTGTCGCGTGCTTCCGGTCGACGTCATCGCCGGCGGCACCGACACGATCAGCGCCGTGACCACCGATGGCGCCGGCCAGATCTACCTGGCCGGTCAAGCCCAGCTCTCCGCGACGGACTACGATTTCCTCGTGCTAAAACTCTCGGGAGCCGACGCCACGCCGCTGTCGACGTTCAGTTCGGGCCGCCGTCTCATCGAGTTCGACCTCGACGCGAGCAATCCCGGTGGCGACGTCGACGGCGCGCAGGCGATCCTGCTGCAGGGCACCTCGCTCTATGTCGCCGGCTACGCCGCCGACGAAGCCGGCACCGACTTCGCGATCGCCAAGATCAGCGCGCTCAACGGCGACGACGATCTGGCCTTCTGTCCGAACAACACGGTCTGCAGCGGCACACAGCGCACGCAGGGCAAGCGCACGATCGGCTACAACCTCGGTGGCGGCAACGACGACCGCGCCCGGGCGCTCGCAACCGCGGCGGATGGTACGGTCCTGATCGCCGGCGAGGTGCAGCGCACGGTGTCGGGCACGACCAGCAACAACTACCTAGTGACCCGCATCGGCAGCACCGGCGCATACGCCGGCACCTTCGGCAGCGGCACGAGTATCTACAACGCGATCCTGTCGGACCTGCAGCTGACCGATATGACGGTCCGCGGCGACGGCCGCATCCTGATCGCCGGCACGACCGCGTCGACGCCGGCCGCGGAAAACCCGAACCGGGTGCAGTGGGTTGCGCAACTGTCGTCTGGTGGCCTGCCCGACAGCAACTTCGCCGGCGCGCTCGGCGGCGGCACATCGTCGATCAGCCTGATCGTATTCGACAGCGCCTCGGGTCAGCCGCTGAACCACGAAGCCGGCCGGCTCACGCTCGACCGCGGACGCATCCTGCTGGCCGGTGCACGCCTGTGGGCGCAGAACCTGCCGGGCGGCGTCAAGGATTTCGACTACAGCGTTGCGCGGCTCACCGGCGACAGCATTTTTACGGATGGGATGGAGTTTTAACGGGGAATCGGGAATGGAGAATCGGGAATCGTAAAAGCAGGGCTCGCTTCCGCCTCGCTCTACCGATTCCCGATTCCCGGCCGATCATGCTTCCACGGTATCCCGGTAAGC
>JAAFHE010000551.1 GCA_013298265.1 Lysobacterales bacterium
AGGTCTTCCAGCGTCAGCACTTCCGACGGAATGGTACGGAACACAGCGCCGGCGCCGCGATTCTGGTTGAACGCGTTGACGCGGAAGCGCGCCAGGCCGGGGATCTCGAAGGAAAAGTCGACCTCGAGGAATTCTTCGTAGTCGCGCCGCTGCTTGTCCGACATGATGTCGTAGACCAGCGAGTGGATCTGCTTGTGGTCCAGCGCCGGGATATTGATGCGGCGCACGTCACCGTCGACGCGGATCATCGGCGGCAGCCCTGCGGACAAGTGCAGGTCCGAGGCCTTATTCTTGACTGAGAACGCCAGCAGCTCGGCAATATCCATGCGCAATCCCCCAAGGCAATCGACGCCGATGTCCGGCGTAGTCACGGCCGAGTATAGCTCGGCAATTTTCCGTCGGCGCACGCGGTTGAGATGAGTTCTTCCGAAACTGCATTTACTGGGATCTGCGCCCGGATTGCGCGCGCTGCAGCGCAGCATTCCGCTCCGGCTCGCCTGCTCGCGGTCAGCAAGACCAAGCCCGCCGCGGCGGTGCGCGCGCTGGCCGCACTGGGCCAGCGCTGCTTTGGTGAGAACTACGTGCAGGAAGCGCTGGCCAAGCAGCGCGAACTCTCCGACCTGGCACTGGAATGGCATCTGATCGGTCCGCTGCAATCGAACAAGTGCCGCGAGGCGGCCGAACACTTCGACTGGCTGCACAGCCTGGACCGGCTCAAGCTGGTCGCGCCGCTGGCGCGCTGGCGCCCGGACGTGCGCGGTCCGCTGCAGGTGCTGATCCAGGTCAACATCGACGACGAAGCCGCCAAATCCGGTTGCAGCCCCAGTGAGATCGACGCGCTCGCCACGGCCGTGGCGGCGCAACCGGCCCTGCGCCTGCGCGGCCTCATGGCGATACCCGCGCCGCATGAGGATCTGGCGCTGCGCCGCGCAGCTTTCGCGCGTATGCGCGGCCTGTACGACGCGCTGCGCCGCGATCATCCTGCGGTCGACACGCTGTCGATGGGCATGAGCGAGGATTTCGAGCTGGCGATTGCCGAGGGCGCCACGCTGGTCCGCATCGGCTCGGCGCTGTTCGGCGCGCGTGTTTCCGCGGCCTGAGGCGGCGCGCTTACCACGCCATCAACGCGGCAACACCTCCGTGATTTCAGTCCGGCGCAGGCCGCGGCTATGCTCGCGACTCCCTTCGCTCGCTATGGACCCTCATGTCTGACGCACCGGATACCCGCACGCCGCGCATCGCCTTCGTCGGCGGCGGCAACATGGCACGCAGCCTGATCGGCGGACTGGTGCGGCAGGGCACCGCACCTGGGCACATCGCCGTGGCCGAGCCGAACGCCGAACTGCGCAACGCGCTGGCAGCGGACTTCGGCATTGCCGCACACGCCGATGGCGCGGCCGCGGCGCGCGATGCCGAGGTCATCCTGCTCGCGGTCAAGCCGCAGGTCATGCGTCAGGTCTGCGAAGCACTGCGGCCTGCGGTGCAGGAGAATCGCCCGCTGCTGATCTCGATCGCCGCCGGCATCCGCCTCGACCAGCTCGATGCCTGGTGCGGCGGCGGCGTCGCCGTCGTGCGCAGCATGCCCAATACGCCGGCGCTGATCGGTGCGGGCGCTAGCGGCCTCTGCGCGAACGAGCGCGTCAGCGAGGCCCAGCGCCGCGCGGCCGAAACCGTGCTCGGTGCGGCTGGCGTTACCGTGTGGATCGACGACGAGCGGAACATGGATGTGGTCACCGCGCTATCCGGTTCCGGCCCAGCCTATTTCTTCCTGCTGGTCGAAGCACTCGAAGCCGCCGCCGTTGCCGAAGGCCTGCCGCCCGAGGCAGCGCGTCTGCTCGCCACGCAGACCGCGCTGGGCGCCGGACGCATGCTGCGCGAAGACGGCGAGGCACCGGCCCGACTGCGCGAGCGGGTAACCTCGCCCGGCGGCACGACCCAGGCCGCGCTGGAACGCTTCGCCGCGCGCGGCTTGCGCGAGATCGTCGCCGATGCCGTATCCGCCGCGACGCAACGGGGCCGCGAGCTGGCCGCCGGGTCGGGAGACTGAATCATGGGTTTCTTCAGTGACGCGGGGCAGTTGCTCGTGCGGCTGGTGTTCGGCATCGCGCTGTTCATCCTGCTGTTGCGCCTGGCGCTGCCACTGACGCGGATACGCTTCAACAACCTGATTTGCCAATTTGTCTACAAATTCACCAACCCAGTGGTCGGTCCGCTGGCGCAGATCATTCCGCCACGCAAGCAATTCAGCTTCGCCACCGCCGTGCTGCTGGTGCTGGTTGCCGCGATCGAAGTCGTTCTGCTCCTGCTGCTGGCCCGGCTGCCGCTGACGCCGGAATGGCTGCTGCCGGGAATTTTCGGCGGATTGCTGTACTACGTGCTCGGCACGGCGTTCTGGGCCATCGTGCTGCGCGCGGTCATGAGCTTCTTCGCCCCCGACCCGCGCAACCCCGCGATCGAAGTGCTCTACAGCCTGACCGACCCGCTGCTGCGCCCGTTCCGCAAGCTGCCGCCGCGCTCGGCCGCATTAGATCTTTCACCGCTCTATGCGGTTGTGGCGCTGCGCCTGGGCATGCTCGCGGTGTTTCACCTGTTCGGCCCCGTCGGCACGGTGATGCTGCCGCTGTAGGCCGCCGTACGGGGTGTAACATCATCGCGTCGTCTGCGCAGGAGCCTTTTCATGAAACTCGCCTACAAGATCAGTCTCGTCGTCGCGGCCGCCGTGCTGCTGGCGCTTTTCCCGGCACGCGGCCGCAGCGAGCAGGTGCAGCGGTTCGACCAGTTCCAGGTGCACTACAGCGCGCTGTCGTCCGACATGCTGCCGGCCGAGGTCGCGCGCCAGTACCAGTTTCCGCGATCGAGCAAGCAAGGCCTCGTCAACATCGCGGTGCAGAAACTCGACGGCAGCGCGGTGCCGGCCCGCATCAGCGGCACGGCGGCGACGCTGGCCGGCCAGCGCACTGACCTGGTCATGCGCGAGATCCGTGAAGGCGATGCGGTCTACTACCTCGGCGAATTCCCGGTGCGCGGCCGCGACACGCTGAGCTTCAAACTCGACATCACCCCCGAAGGCAGTACGCGCAGCTACACGCTGACCTTCCGCAAGAACTACGTGACCGACTGATGCCCACGCCCGCTGCAGCCCGTCTGCTGTTGATCCGCCACGCGCAGGCGAGCTTCGGCACCGAGGACTACGACCGCCTGTCCGAACGCGGTCTGCGCCAGGCCGAGCTGCTGGCGCAGTGGCTAGCCGCACAGCCCGAGCTTGAATTCGCCCACGTCGTCAGCGGCGCACAGCGGCGCCATGCGCAGACCCTGCACGCCCTGCAGGCCGCCGCGCACGCGGTCGACCGGCCGCTGCCGGCCGCCGTCGTCGATGCGGACTGGAACGAGTTCGATCACGAAAGCCTGCTGCGCGGCTACGCCGCCTGGGCGACGGACGATCCCGATCTGCCGGCGCTGCGCGACGGGCTCGACCCGGCACGCGTACACGCACTGCTCGGCCGCGCCTTCCTCGCCTGGGACGCCGGCGCGCTCGACCACACCATGCCCGAGACCTTGCCGACCTTTCGCG
>JAAFHE010000553.1 GCA_013298265.1 Lysobacterales bacterium
TCGCACCGCTGAACGGGCGCACCGCGATCCTGCTGCACGGCAGCGGTACGCAATTGCTGGTCAGCGACGGCACGAGCATCGGCACGGAGGTGCTGCGCACGTTCGACGCGTCCGAGGTGACGCGCTTCGCCGCGCTCGGCGGCCATGTGTACTTCGGCATCGACCGCACCGGCTACGCGCCAGTCTGGTACATCTCCGACGGCAGCAGCGCCGGCACGCGGCCGCTGACGCTGCCGGCCACGTTCGCTGCGAACGTCGACACGCCCGTCGCGCTGGACGCGGACACCGTGCTGCTGCCCTGCACCTCGGCCGCGACCGGCGCGGAGTTCTGCGTCAGCAACGCCGATGGCAGCGACGTGCGTTTCGCCCTGGACGCTTTTCCGGGGCCGTCGTCCTCGATCGCGTCCTTCCTCGCGCGCACCACCGACGCGGCGTATTTCATGCTCGACGACGGCAGTCACGGCAACGAGCTGTGGCGCTTCGCGGTACTGCCCGAGGCCGTGTTTGCCGATGATTTCGAATGATGCACTTACCGCGCCGCGTGCATCGCACGGTCCGCAGGCGGAGCCGCTGATGCGTAGTTATCGGGGCTTTCTCGTCGTGTTGCTCGTGCTGTCGTGTGCCGCGACGGCTGCTAGCGCGGCGGTTGTCACTGCCGAACTCGTCAAGGACATCAACACCGCGCCGGTCGGCGGCAACGGCTCCGCGCCGCGGCATTTCCACCGTGCCGGCGACAGGGTCTATTTCAGCGCGAAGACGCCGGCGACCGGCATGGAGCTCTACGCGAGCGACGGTGTCACCGCGCAGCTCGTGAACGACTTCGCGCCGGGTCCGGCATCGTCGTATCCGCGTCTGATCGGCCGCACGGGGCCCAAGCTCGTCATCGATGCGGACGACGGCGTGCATGGCGAACAGCTTGTTGCTCTCGATCCTGCCAGCGGCGAGCGCATCACGTTGATGGCCTTTTCCAACGTCGGCAGCCCGCAACAGAGCCAGACGGCGCCTGTGGCCCAAGTGGGCGAGCGCGTGATCTTCAGCGCGGGCGGGGGAGGCAGGCTCTGGGGCACGGACGGCACGCCCGCCGGTACCGCGAGGCTGGTGCCGACACAGGACGAGGTGTTTTTCGCGCCGATGGTCTGCAGCCTGCCGGACCGCGCGCTGTTCGTGCTTCCGTCGGGCAGCAGCAACCGGCTCTGGCGCAGTGACGGCAGCGCCGCAGGCACGACCACGGTCGCGCTGCTTCCCGGCGAGTCGAACGTGGCCGCTGTCGCTGCTGCCGGGAGCTATTGTTATTTCCTGTTTCATTTCTACAACGGCTGGGCGCTGTGGCGCAGCGATGGCAACGGCGCCAGCCTGCTCGCGCAGCAATACGGCGGTTCGCCGCGGGGTCTCGCTGCGACGCCGGATTTTGCCTACGTCACCGACAGTGGTAGCAGCCAGTTCCGTCTGTGGCGAAGCGATGAGAATTCGCCGATAGCGACCTATCCGCTGGCCCTGTCGTCCTCGCGGATGTACGCGATCGGCCATCGACTTCTGTTCGTCGGCCCGTACGACGACTTCGGCCTCCCGCGCGGCGGCCTGTTCCTCAGCGACGGCACCGCGGCCGGCACGCAGCGTCTGGCCGCGCCCGCCGGGTTTCCGTGGGAACTGAGCTACGTGAGCCTCAAAGTCGTTGGAGGCGCGCTCGTGGTCGGCAGCGGCAGTGGCGCATGGCGCGTGGATCCGGTCGCGGCAACGATCGAAACACTCGGGGCTATTTCCACTGTGTTCAATCAGGACGACTGGGCGGAGCTCGGCGGCGCGCTGATCGGCCCGGGGTTGACGTTCAGCGGCTACGACGGTGAGGAAGTCTGGCGTACCGACGGCACCGCTGCCGGCACTCAGCGGCTGCACGACATCTGGCAGGCCAATGCCAGCGCGTTCGGGATCGACGCCAGTCCCACGGTGAGCGCCGGATCGACGCTGTTCTTCCGCGACGTGCTGGACTACTCGGACCTGGCCGGGATGCGCCTGTCGCTGTGGCGCACCGACGGCACGGCGGCCGGTACGAGGCCTTTGCCGCGCGCCGCCTACGACGAAGCCAGTGTCGGCGCGCTCGCGCGTCTCGGCGACGGCGTGGTCTTCCGCAGCGATGATGTCGATAAAGGGAGGCCCTACTACCGCGCTGATGGAGAACTCGCCGGTGCCAGTCTGGTTGCGTCGAACACGTTCTACAACACGCTGCTGGGCATCGGTGCGGGCGACGGCGTGCTGTTTAGCTGCGCGACGCCGACGCACGACCTCTGCGTGCTGCGGCCCGGCGACAGCCTGCCCGGCATCGTCGCTCCGGGACTCGAAGCCGGCGGCGGTGTCACCGGCCGTATCGGCAGCCTCGGCGGTGTTGCGCTGTTCTACGTGTCCGAGTCGTCCGCAGCAGGGGATACGCGCGGCCTCTGGCGCAGCGACGGCAGCGGCCCAGGCACCTATCGCATCGCGCCGGACCTACTCTCGCGCGGTTCGCCGGATGCGACCGTGTCGCTCGTCTTCGGCGGCCGGCTGCTGTTCGACGGCTGTATCGTCGGCGGTGGGCAGTGCGGCCTCTATGCGAGCGATGGCACCGCTGCCGGCACCCAACTGATCGCGTCGCTGCCAGCGCAGATACGCGCGATGACGGCATTCGGCAATCGTGTCGCACTGATGACCGGCATCACGGTGCCGCAGCTATGGATCAGCGACGGCAGCACAGCCGGCACCGAGCTGCTGCGCGCGTTTCAGTATGCGACAACGGCCGGTCCGGTGACGGTCGGCGACCGCGTGCATTTCATCATCGGTGCGGCAGCAGACCGAGGCTACTACGTGTCCGACGGTAGCAAGGCTGGGACGGCGCCGATCGCGCTGCCGGCGCAGACCAACTTCAGCAGCGATTTCCTCGTGCCGCTCGACGGCGACACGGCGCTGTTCCGCTGCTTCACACCGCAGGCCGGCGGCGAAATCTGCGCCATTGACGCAGACGGCGGTGACGTGCGCCTCGTGCGCGATGTCTTCCCAGGACCGGATTCCTCGCTGATGCGTCCGCTCGGCAGCACCGCGGTCGCAGCGTACTTCGCCGCCGACGATGGCTATCACGGCATGGAACTGTGGCGCGTGCAGGGCAGGGGCGATGTGCTGTTCGTGGACGGGTTCGATTAGTCCCGGTTCGGAAACGCATAGGTTGGCAGGCCAGGGCCGCGCGTCGGTTGCGAGGTAACGGGCCGGCTCGACCGCTGTAGCCGGTGATACATGCGCGGTAGTATCCGCGCGTTCCGCTACTTCAAGGCCAAACCGCGTGCGATGTTCCCGATCCGGCGCCATGCGGGCGCTCGTCTTCGCGGCGACGGTGTCGCCGGTGTCCGCTTACGCTGGCAGCGACCTGATTGAATTCCAGCCCGTCGTCACGGGCCTGGACCGCCTGACCACGATCGTGTCCACGCCGTTCTATCCGGACACGTTGTGGATCGCCGAGCAGCCTGGCCGTGTGCGCCTCGTCGAGCATGGCATGCTGCGCGCGCTGCCGTTCCTCGACATTACGGATCGC
>JAAFHE010000552.1 GCA_013298265.1 Lysobacterales bacterium
TGGATTCCCGCCTACGCGGGAATGACGAAAATCGGGATGCTGCGCTTAAGTCAGTGCCATTCACACTAAAACGGGTATTGCAGCGGCCGGCATTCGATTCGATTGCCGGCCGCTGCATAGATTTTTCGCTCGTCTTTGTAGATGCGTGCAACCGCAGCATTGCTTGGCTTAAAAACGGATTTGTCGTTTCCCGAATCACTCCCCAGGCTGCGCGTAATTCTCAACCCCACGCCTCTTCTTCTCCATCGCCACACTCTCCCGCACCTCCCGCAACAACTGCTTCGCATCAAACACGATGCCGTCCTTGATCGTGTAGTCGACACCGCCGACGCGCGTGAGCTTGCCGTCGGCGCCGAGGCGGATATGGCCGGTGCCGTAGAGCACTTTGAGGTTGGCCAGCGGGTTTTCCTTGATCACGGCGATGTCGGCGAGCTTGCCGGGTTCGAGCGAGCCGATGCGGTCGGCGGCGCCGAGGGCCTGTGCGCCGCTGAGGGTTGCGGCGCGGATCACTTCGAGCGGATGGAAGCCGGCTTCGCGCAGCAGTTCGAGTTCCTCGATCGTGCCGAACCCGTAAATTTTATAGATGTATCCGGAATCGCTGCCGACGGTGACGCGGCCGCCGCGGTTCTTGTAGTCGTTGACGAAGCTCATCCAGCGCCGGTAGTTGTCGCGCCAGGCGATCTCGTCTTCGGTGCCCCAGTCGAAGAAGAAGCTGCCGTGGTGGTCGCGATTCGGCGCAAAGAAGTCCCACAGGGTCGGCCAGGTATAGCGGTCATGCCATTCGGCGCGGCGGGCGCGCATGAGGTCGCGGCTGGCCTGGTAGATCGTGAAGGTCGGGTCGAGGGTGAAGTCGAGATCGAGCAGTTCCTTGATCACGGCCTCGTATTTGTCGCTGCCTTTTTCGGCGGCCTGCGCCCAGAGGCGGCCGGCCTGGCCGAAGCGGTGTGCCTCGTTGCTGTAGTTGTAGTCGGCCGGGTAGTCCTGCACGGTCTGGCCGTCGAACAGCGCCTCGGGCAGGCCGTACCAGTGTTCCATCGTGGTGAGTCCCCAGCGTGCCGTGGTCAGCACGTTGACGCGCGCGACGTCGAGCTGGGCGTGATGGCAGGCGCTGCGCATTCCCTGCTTCTTCAGTTCCTCGAACGCAGCCTGCAGCACCTCGGGGCGGTAGCCGAAGCATTTCATGCCGACCGCGCCGCGCTTCTTCATCTCGCGCACCCATTCGCGCGCCTGTTCGGGCGTGGTCATGGGCTGGTCGCGGTCCATGCCGAAATACGCGTAGGGGAAGATGCGCGGGGCGGTGATGGCATTGGCTTCGCTGCGGCGGGTTTCCTCGGCGCACCAGTCGATGCCGTTGCCGCAG
Source organism: Lysobacterales bacterium (assembly GCA_013298265.1). Taxonomy (GTDB): domain Bacteria; phylum Pseudomonadota; class Gammaproteobacteria; order Xanthomonadales; family Rhodanobacteraceae; genus Tahibacter. Next base: position 1,361 of record JAAFHE010000552.1, read on the forward strand.
GCGGGGTCGCGCACCGTCGTGATGCCATGGCCCATCCATAACTTGTATACATAGTCGGCGCTGACGCCCTGCTCGTCGCCGCCGATGTGGCCGTGCAGGTCAATGATGCCGGGCATGACGTAGTAGCCGGCGAGGTCCATCTCGCGGCCGCCGGCCTTGAGCTTGGGACGGTCGTCGGGTTTGATCGACTGGATGTCGGCGCCGACCATGCGGATCTCGGCGATGCGGTTGCGTTCGATCACGACGTCGGCCGGGCCGAAGGCCGGGCTGCCGGTGCCGGTGATCACATTGACGCCGCGCAGGATCAGTTGCGTATACGGCCCTTCGCCTTCGTGGCGGTCGACGCCGGGTGCGATCGCGGCGAAGGCCGGCGCGGCGAGCAGGGACAGGGCGGCAAGCAGCAGTCGGTTCATCGGGGCTCCGCGGGTTGGCGACGCGGCCCGGGCGGCAGCGGCGGGTAACCGTCGCATCAGGCGGCAAGGTCATGCAAGGTCGCGTGTGCCGAATGTCATGTCTGCGCGGGTGTTCGGTCGCGGCGGTGTCATCGCGAGCTGTGCCGGGGTCGGCTTGGTGGTTTCTTCACGCCGCCGGCGGCAAGCTCGCGCAGGTTGCTCGTCAAGGTCTGAGCGAATCATCGCCGTGCCGCTCATGTGATCTGCAACAGATACCCGTGGCCCGCGCGCAAAGACCCGTGCTGCCCTGTTCACAGGATTCCTGGAGAAGCCGTCATGCGCTATCTGGTTGTGGTGTTCGCCTTGGTTATGCCGTTTGTGGCGTATCTGTCCAATCAGCAGGTCTTCGGTCCCGACAACGGCACGGTGTCCGGCCGCTATCCGACCCTGCTCGCCGCCGCCGGGTATGCGTTTGCGATCTGGGGCCTGATCTTCGCGCTCGATATCGCGCATGCGCTGTGGCAGCTCAAATCGCGAAATTCCGCCGATCGCCGGCTGCCCGCCGCGGTGGCCGCGGGGTTCGCGCTCACCGCCGCATGGATGCCGGTGTTCTCGAAGGAACTCTTCTGGCTGGCTCTGCTGATCATCTGGAGCGCCTGGGGACTGCTGACCTGGGCCGCGTTGCATCCGTCTCATGCGGCGCTGCGCAGCCGCGTGGCCTGGTGGTGCGGGACGCTGCCACTGCGGCTGCATGCCGGGTGGCTGTCACTTGCCGTTTTTCTCAATACCGCACAGGTGATCGTGGCGTACCGATTGCTGGACACGAACGCGATGCTCGCGTGGAGCCTGCCGCTCATCGCGATCGCTGCGGTGCTTTTCGTCACGATCAATGCACGATTGCGCGGTGATCTGGCTTTCATTGCGCCCGTCGTGTGGGGTTTGATCGCCCTGGCCGTCAAGCAGTCTGGCGGTACGCAGCAGGGAGCTGCAATCATAGCCTGGGTGGCCGTAGCGCTCGGCGTCGGTCTGGTGGCGCAGACCCTCGTTCTGCGGCGTCGTCGGGGCGCGCAGGGGCTGCCTGATCCGGGCAGCCGGATCGGCGACGTGGCCTGAGCCCGGCGTGACGGCTCCGACCGGCTGTTTGCGTCAGTGCTCCGGCGCGCGACTGCCGGCTGCGTCCGCGAGTGGCGAACGGAAACCGGCAAACAAAAAACGCGCGGGATTGCTCCCGCGCGTCGAAGGGTCAAACCCGAGTTTTCAGCGCGCGGCGTTGCTGTTCATCGTCGCGTTGCGCGAGGAGTCCAGGTACTGCGCCGGGTCGCGCATGCCCGAGGTATGGCACTGGCCGGTCGTATGGCCGCGGTTGACCGCCCCCGGCAGCTGGCCGTTGGTCTGCTCGGTGGTGCCGTCTTCCGGGTCGCTGAGGACGAGGTCGGTGGCGATCTGGCAGTAGTCGTTGGTCCACCAGTTGGTCGAGCGGAAGGACGTGGTGTAGTAGTTCACTTTGGCGCGCGAGGAGTTCGGGATGCCGGCGAGCCAGGCCGAGGCGCCGCTGTAGCTCAGGTTGTCGTTCGTGCCGCAGCCGACGCCGAACCAGGAGCCGAGCGTGGCGAGGATGCCGGCCAGGTTGGTGCCCTTGTACGGCGTGCCGACGGACTGGATCAGGCGCGCGCCCGTCGCGTTGTCGAGACCACTCCAGTAGTAGGTATACAAATGCAGTGACGCCGCGCCGCCCTGGCTGTGGGCGACTGTGCCGAACGAGTTCCAGGTGCTGCCGTAGGTCTGCAGCAGGCGCGCGAAC
>JAAFHE010000554.1 GCA_013298265.1 Lysobacterales bacterium
GATACGGCCGAACTGGACCATGACCATGCCGGCGGCGGTGCGGAAATCGTGGTCTTCCTCGTTCGGCAATTGGTTCAGGCCGAACAATTCGCGCAGGTCGTCGGTGCCGAGTGCGCCGTCGACGAGATAGCTGCCGTCCTCGCGCCGCACGATCGGCGCGCCACTGACCTCGACGTTCGAACTGGCGGTCTTGCCGAGCACCGCGGCGAGCACGTCGTTGAGGCTGACCAGTCCTTCGATGTCGCCGTATTCGTCGACCACGAGCGCGACGGTGGCTTCGGCGTCACGCAATTCCTCGAGCAGATCCAGCGCGCGCGCGGCCGAAGTGACGAACAGCGGCTTGTTCAAGGCGCGGAACAGGTCGATGTTCGGCGAACCCAGCGAATCGAGCAGTGACTTGGTCTCAAGGATGCCGACCACTTCCTGCTCGTTGCCGTTGCGGTAGACCGGATAGCGCGAATACGGGGTCGAGTGCATGACGGCAAGGTTTTCCGCGAGTGGCGCGGCGATGTCCAGCCAGGCGATGCGCGTGCGTGGTGTCATCAGGCTGGTGACCTGGCGGTCGCCCAGGCGCAACACGCGGTTGACCATGTTGTGTTCGTCGCTGTCGATGACGCCCTGCTCCGCGCTCTCGGCCACAAGCAGGCGGATTTCCTCTTCCGTAACCGGATCGCGCGAGCCGCGGTCCAGGCGCAGCGCCTTGAGCAAAACACGCGTACTGAAAGTCAGCAGCACGACGAACGGTGTGGCGACGGTCGCGAACACCCGCATCGGGTATGCGATCCAGACGGCGAAGCGCTCCGGGGCAACCAGCGCCAGTCGCTTGGGCAGCAGTTCGCCGACGATGATGGAGACATAGGTGATCGCGCCGACGCTGACGGCCAGACCGATCCCGTTGGCCAGGTCGAGCTCCACGCCGCGGCCCTGCAGGAAAAGGCTGATGCGCGCGCCGATGGTGGCGCCGCCGTAGACGCCGGTCAGCACGCTGATCAGCGTGATGCCGACCTGTACGGTGGACAGGAAGCGTTCCGGATTCTCGGTCAGGCGCAGGGCGTTCTGCGCGCGCGTGCTCGTCTCGGCCATCTGCTTGAGGCGCGACTTGCGCGCGGTGACCACGGACATCTCCGACAGCGCGAAGAAGCCGTTCAGCAGTATGAGGAGAAGGACAAGCAGTATCTCGGTCAGCATTGCGCAGCGTGCGATCCCAGGCGCGCCAGTGTAGCAGCCCAGCGTTACGGCCCTGCGTGGCGGCGGCGAGCGCCCGTGCGTGTCCTGGGGTGGGCTGCTGCTGTAACATGAATGTCATCAAAACGACATATTTTTGCCACGCGCGCCACGGCGCGACGTGTTGCAGCGACTGTTTTTCTTTTTAATTCAACGTACTGGCGAGCGGGGCGACAAGGCCATGTTTTCTTTACAGACCATCTTCGGCAAGGGCGACAAGTTCTATGGGCTGCTCGAATCCAGCGCGGGTGCCGCGCGGCGCAGCGCGGCGGCACTGACCGAGTTTCTTGCCCAGGGCGGCGGCGAGGCGAAATCGCTGGACGAATTCCGCCTCGCGCGCCAGCGCGAGAAGAAGCTCGCCGCCGAGATCAGTGAGGCCCTGGTCAACACCTTCGTGACCGCGCTGGAGCGCGAGGACATCGAAGCCCTGTCCGGCGCGCTCTACAAGATTCCGAAAGTCATCGAGAAATTCGCCGAGCGCCATTCGCTGGTCGGCGACAGTCTTGGCGACGTCGACTTCGTGTCGCGCGCACGCATGCTCGAGAAGGCTTGCGACGTGCTGGAGAAGATGGTCGGCCAGCTGCGCGCGATGAAGCTTGATGCCATGAAGGAGCTCAATGACGAGCTGCAGGCGCTGGAGAACGAGGCCGACCGCCTCATCCTCGAGCTGTATCGCGACATGTACCGCAACGAGAAAGATCCGGTGCGCTTCCTGTTGCGCAAGGACCTGTTCGAAATCCTGGAGAAAGCGATCGATCGCTGCCGCGATGCCGGCAACGTGGTCTACGCGATCGTGCTGAAGAACTCCTGAGGCGCGCGCCGTGGATCTGACCCTGGTCTTCAGCGTGATCGTGATCGCGCTCGTCTTCGAATACATCAACGGCTTCCATGACACGGCCAACTCGATCGCGACCGTGGTCGCGACCAAGGTGCTGAGTCCCACTCAGGCGGTGATGCTCGCCGCCGGCATGAACCTGCTCGGCGCGCTCTGGGGCACGGCCGTGGCCAAGACCATTGCCTCGGGCCTGGTCGACACCGGCGTGGTCAACGTGACCTCGATGGTCCTGATCTGCGCCTTGTCCGGCGGCATCATCTGGAACCTGATCACTTGGTGGTGGGGACTGCCATCGTCGTCGTCGCATGCGCTGGTCGGCGGACTGTGCGGCGCCGCGTTCGCCGCGTCGGGCGGCAACTTCGACGCGATCATCTGGCACATCCCCGGCGGCGAACACTGGTGGCAGGGCAAGGGCCTGCTGCCCAAGGTCGTGCTGCCGATGATCATCTCGCCGCTGGCCGGGTTCATTCTCGGCTTTGTCATCATGGGGCTGCTGTTCGCGCTGTTCTCCTTCCTCGCCGATCGCAAGGGCCTGCTGCAGCGGATCGGCCGGCCGCGCTTTGCCAATGCCTTGTTCGGCAAGTTGCAGATCGTCTCGGCCAGCGCGATGGGCTGGGCGCACGGCTCCAACGACGCGCAGAAGACCATGGGCATCATCGCCCTCGCGCTGGCGTCCGCCGGCGTCGCCGGACAGCTCGACAACCTGCCGCAATGGCTGCATTTCCTGCATCTGGACGCTGATCCGAAGAATCTCGAGATACCGCTGTGGATCAAACTGACCTGCGCCATCGTCATGGCTGCGGGTACCGCTGCGGGCGGCTGGCGCATCATCAAGACGCTGGGCCACAAGCTGGTCAAACTGCACCCGGTGCACGGCTTTGCCGCGGAGACCGCGTCGGCGACCATGATCCTGACCGCATCGGGCCTCGGCATCCCGGTGTCGACGACGCACAACATCTCCGCCGCGATCATGGGTGTCGGCACCGCCAAGCGCTTCAACGCGATCCGGTGGACCGTGGTCGAGCGCATGATCTGGGCCTGGATACTGACTCTGCCCATCGCCGGCGGGTTGGCCTATCTGCTGGTCAAGCTCGCGCATGCGGCGGGGCTGCCGATCTAGACGCGAGTAAACAGGGAAGAAGAGTGAGAAATGAGTAAACGCGACGCGAAACCGCCTCTACTCGTTTCTCACTCCTCTTCACTCATTCCCCGCTATCAGCCGCCGATCGCCGGCGGGTTGGGCTATCTGCTGGTCAAGCTCGCGCATGCGGCGGGGCTGCCGATCTGACGCGAGCAAACAGGGAAGAGGAGTGAGAAATGAGTAAACGCGATGCGAAACCGCCTCTACTCATTCCTCACTCCTCTGCACTCATTCCCCGCTATCAGCCGCCGATCGCCGGCGGGTTGGGCTATCTGCTGGTCAAGCTCGCGCATGCGGCGGGGCTGCCGATCTGACGCGAGCAAACAGGGAAGAGGAGTGAGAAATGAGTAA
>JAAFHE010000555.1 GCA_013298265.1 Lysobacterales bacterium
TAGACGCAGGGGTAGTCAGAACGCGGGCCGGATCGCGAAAGCCGCGCCCTGTATTGGTCCAGTAGTAGACGCTGTCTTCCGTAGATGAGTTGGGGTTGAAATAGTTGGTCGCGAGATCCAGCAGGCCGTCCCCGTTGTAGTCGAGAAAGATGTGGTTTACATCCAGAATCCAGCTCGGCAAGCCTGCGTGAAATGCCGTCGGTGTCCCCGCAACATTTCCAGCGCCGAAGCTCAGTGCCATCAGTATCGTGGATCCCGACGGAGCAGGCTTGTAGACGAGTTCGTCACGCCCGTCGCCATTCAGGTCCAGCGCAAAGAGTTTTCCCGGCTTCACGCTACCGAGATTCGGATGGTTGATGTGAATGCGAGGCCCGAATGCTTGGGTGTCGATAGTGCTCGGCGACGGGTTTTCGTCGCGAATGGCCGGATTGACGGTGCCGGACCTGAACCGGATGAACCAGTTGTGCTCGACCTCCACGTTGTCCCAGATGCGCTCCACCAGGTCCTGGTAACCGTCACCGTTGAGATCGGCAAACAGTGCGGTCTGCCCATTGATGGCAGGCAGTTTGTCGTCCCATACGACGGGGCTGTAGAAATTCGTGTCGACCGGTGCCAGTGCATTGTTACGTGAGAGCAGTGGACTGATCGTGCTGAGCAGATTCGGAACAACCGGCAATATGTCAGCGTTGCCGTCCAGGTCATAGTCGAACAGGCTGAAACCAAGATTCTGCGAGTACGGCTGAAGTATCTTCACATCGCCCAAGTACGGTTTCTGCGCCTGCGGCTGGCTCGGGATCACGCGCCACGGGCGCTGGCCGGCTCCGGGCAAGTTCGGCGCAATCGTGTCGCCCAGGAAAACGATGTCGTCGGCACCATCCCCGTTCGTGTCGGCTGCCGCTATCGCCTGTTCCTTGTTCTTGGGTGCCTCGGCGAGCTGCTCGATGCCATCTTCCAGCCCTTCTGCACCGAGTTGCCAGGCAAAGGTGGTGGGTGTCAGGCATACCGGCGAAAGGCCGCCGCCGCTCGCACCACACTCCTTCAACGAGGTCATCTTGCTGAGGCCGGTCACGCCTTCGTTGTAGTAGCTGAATTCATAACTTCTAGCATTGTGGAATTCAGCACCTACCGCGAGCTGCATCTCGACCTTTGTCATCAACTGGCGGAGGTGCTTATTCGCTCCGAGCGAATAGCTACGGTTCCCGTCAGCGCGAAAGCTGGAGTAGCTGAACTTGACCCGCCTGTCCCTACCCGACGGTGTCGGGTTGCCGTAGTAGATCGCATCGAGCTGGCGCTCAACAACATAGGTGCCCTCGGCCGGATCGTCGAAAGGCAAGGTTCGCTTGATGTATTTGAACTGCATTTCATCGCCGTACACATTCCGTATGCCGGTGATGGGCCAGCTGGTGCGCCGTGTTCCGATGAAGTCGACATCACCCAGACCATATTCGTAAACACGGCCATCTTTTCCCCACAGCACGAACCAGGTCGGTCCATCTTCGGCAAGGCCACCCGATCGGTACGAAACAATTTTCGCGAAGGTTTGCGGATTGGTGCGGTACTCCGTCAAGTGCTCGCCATAGGCTCCCGCAATCGCGACTAGCGGCGCTCCGTTGAGACAGAAGTTGTCCGTCTGGTCTAGCTGGACTCCCGCCGCTCGTCCGTCATACGCAATCGTCTTGCCGCAACGCGTAATCGCGCTCAGCCCTGTCAACGCGAATCCGACACCCAGGTAGCCATTGCCGTTTTGCGAGTTGTACTCGATCGACAACGAAGGCGTCATCCCTTCCCGTCCGGGGACCGGTACCAGACCTATCCGGTACTGCGCACTGCCGTCGGCTGCGACGGTGAGCTGCCCACTGGTCTTTCCAACCGCAGCAGCGGTAGCCAGTGGAAGCACCAACGCAGCTCTGTCCGGGTCGTAGGCAGGACAAGAATCAGTGGAAGCGATCGCGCTTTCGGCTGCCAGGTTTCCAGCGTGGGTGAGTAGTACCGCCACAGTCAATTGGACGATGGCGCGTAAGAAACGTGTTGCGCGCAACGGACGTGACGGTCCGCTGTTTTGCCTCGATCGATACATTACCTGTTCCTCGCGTATCACGCGCCGCCAAAAAATTCGCTGCGTCAGCAGCGCAGAGCTCTCACCTGTGAGCCCAGGCAGGCATCGCTCATGCTAGGCACAATCCGCTGATCCGCTATCCCTCGTTGGGAATAGAGGCGTCACCTTGGATGCGTGATCACGATTCCCGGCGTAGTGTGTGCGCGAACGTGGGCTGTCGACCATCGCGGACGGGACGATGCGTCATGGCACACGGAACAGCGCCTGCGCTGCCCCTGTCGAACAACAGGGAGCCAGTGCCGATGGCGCCACCGTATACTGAAAAGTAGTCAACCCTGCGGCAGCGTAGAGGGTGAATGACGAAGCCGGTGTACCGCTGCGCGATGAACAGCGCCACGATGAGCACAGACAGTATGTTTGAACCTGTAGCAGCAATGCCCCTGAAGTCGCGACTGCTGGTCGTTGATGATCATGCGATCGTCCGGGAAGGACTCGTGTCACTGCTGGAGGGCGAGCCCGACATTGAAGTGGTCGGCGAGTCGGATTCCGCACAGGCCGCATTGCAGTCGTTGGCGATGCTGCCCGTCGACGTGGTTGTCCTTGACCTCCGGATGCCGGGAATGTCTGCCGTCGACGCGATCTGCGCGTTGCGTGCCGCGTGCGCCGACGTGAAGATCGTCATACTCACCAGTTTTTTCGAGGCGAACGAAGTCCAGTCCGTGTTGCGCGCCGGAGCAAACGGGTTTCTCCTGAAGGACGCGCTTCGCGACGACATTCTGCTCGCGATCCGAACCGTGGCTACCGGTGGGCGCTACATCTACCAGCCGGTCCAGAATCGGCTGCTCGACGTACTCACCGACGGCGTTGCGAAGGACGAACTCCTGACGCAGCGCGAAGGCCAGGTCCTGCAGTTGATCGGCGAAGGACTGAGCAACAAACGCATTGCCCTGGCGCTGGGCATCACGGAGGGCACGGTGAAGAGCTACCTGCGCCAGCTATTCCCCAAGATTGGCGTCACCGGTCGTCTTCAGGCGGGGCTGTATGCCCGCGGCGTGCTGCGCGGCACCACGCGCTAGCGCGCCTCGCCGACGTGCACTGCTGCCGGGAGTGCCACGCGCTAGCCGGAGCGCATGCGCTCCGGCTAGCGGCCGGAGCTACTGAAAGTTGCTCTTGAAGATGACGTCGTCAATCGGCTGCCACTTCGGACCGTCGTCGCTGATCGTCATCGGCTGTACGCCGGTGTAGAACGGCTGTGCGGTCAACGTGCCAAATTGGACGCTGCCGCCGGTGGATGTCATTCCCGCACGCAGCCGGATGGTCGCCGTTTCGGACTGGCGCTGCAGGGTCACGACCAGGTCGGCGCCGGCCTGGACAAACTGCACGTCCAGTGGCTGTACCGAGATATCGCGGGCCCGCACGACCACGAGATTGTGGCCCTCGGCGCTGCCGGTCTGGTCGAGCTCCATGCGGAACTGTGCGCGGAAGTTGCTGT